>CAMLSG010000010.1 GCA_946482635.1 uncultured Duganella sp. | reverse complement strand
GCGGCAAAGCAATGTCCAACAGGCCTCGCCAAACTCGATTTACTCATTCATTTGACCGCTTAAAGAAATGTGGGCAAATTTACCACTCACGACGTGATTGGTGAAGAAGTTCCATACTCCTGATCGGCGAAATTGGATTCCAGCATGTCAAGGAAGGCCCGCGTTTTGGCCGGCATCAGGCGGCGGCCGGGAAACACTGCCCAGCCGGTGACCGGCGCGAAGCACCAGTCGGGCAACACGCGCACCAGTTCACCGCGCGCCACCAGCGGCGCCGCGAACTGCGTGGTGCAGGTGGCGATGCCCATCCCGGTGGCAGCCATGCGTGTCAGCAGCTCCGGCGAATTCGCCATCAGGCGCACCGGCAAGTCGCGCTCCCAGGTAGTCTTGCCGCGCGTAAGCGGCCAGCGCACCAGGCCATTGGGCATGCGCCGCAAGCTCAGCAGTTCGTGCTTGAACAGGTCGTCGGGATGCTCCGGCAGGCCGTGCACCACGGTGTAGGACGGGGCAGCATACAGCCCCCAGGTTGATATCAGCACCTTGCGCGCCGCCAGCGTGGCATCGTCCGGCAGCGCTCCCATGCGGATCGCGATATCGAAGTTTTCCGCCACCAGGTCGACCCGGCGCGGCGAGAGGTCCAGCTCCAGGGTAATGGCCGGGTGCTTCGCCATGAAGGCCGGCAGCATCCGCGCCAGGTGGACATTGGCAAAGTCCGCCGGCATCGAGACCCGCAGCAAGCCGCTAGGCGCCTGCTGGCGGTGCTGGGCCAGGGCGCCGGCCGCCTCGGTCTCTTCCGCCACCCGGCGCGCATGTTCCAGCAGGCTGGCGCCGAATTCGGTCAGCACCAGCTTGCGGGTGGTGCGGGTCAGCAGCCGCTCGCCCAGCGTGGCTTCAAGCTGGGTCAGCCGGCGGGAAACCGTCGATTTCGGCAGTTGCAGCCGCTCCGAAACCTGGCTCAGGCTGCCAAATTCCACGATGCGGGCGAATAACAGCAGGTCGCTGGGGTCGATTTCGCTCATGATTGTTCCACTGATGGCACGATGTTATCCATTTTAACGGCTTCTGGATCATATTTGGAACCTCTATAGTTACTCCATCGACGCAGCACTCAACCAAATACTGAAAGGAAGCACACCATGAACATCCTGCAAATCAACTCCAGCGCAAAAAGCTCCGGTTCCGAATCCACCCGCGTAGCGACCAATATCGTCAACAAACTGCTGGCGACCAACCCGGGCGCCACGGTGGAAGTGCGTGACCTGGCTGCCAACCCGCACCCTGTGCTGGACGAGCCAACCCTGCAGGCGCTGTTCACCCCAGCCGACAAGCGCACGCCGGAACAAGCCGCCCGCGTAGCACTGGATGACGCGCTGATCGCCCAGGTGCAACGTGCCGACGCTATCGTGATCGGCGCTCCGATGTACAACTTTGGCATCACCGTGCAGCTCAAATCGTGGTTCGACGCGATTGCCCGTGCCGGCGTGACCTTCAAGTACAGCGAGAACGGCCCGGTTGGCCTGCTGCAAGGTAAGAAAGTCTATGTCGCCACCTCGCGCGGCGGCATGCACAAAGATGCGCCGACTGACACCCAGTTCCCGCACCTGAAGATGTTCCTGGCTTTCATCGGCCTGACTGACGTGGAATACGTGTTCATCGAAGGCCAGGCTTACGGCGCGGAAGTGGCCGGCAAACAGCAAGCCGCCGCCGATGCCCGCGTTGAAGAACTGCTGGCCTAACCAGACAAAGGAAGAATGATATGGACAACATCGCACAAACCCGCACAGTGGAACGGATTATCCGCGGCCAGGCCGTGATGGATGGCGCTGGCGTGAAAATCAACCGCGTGTTGACCCAGCCCCTGCAGCGTCGCCTGGATCCGTTCCTGATGCTGGACAATTTCGGTTCGGAGCAAGCCAACGATTACATCGCCGGCTTCCCCGACCACCCACACCGCGGCTTTGAAACGGTCACCTATATGCTGACCGGCCGCATGCGGCACCGCGACAGCGCCGGCAATGAAGGTTTGCTGGCCAGCGGCGGCGTGCAGTGGATGACCGCCGGCCGTGGCGTGATCCACTCCGAAATGCCGGAACAGGCGGAAGGCTTGATGGAAGGCTTCCAGCTGTGGCTTAACCTGCCGGCCAGGGACAAGATGCAGCAGCCCTGGTACAAGGACTTCCAGGCCGGTGAAATTCCGGTGGTGAAGACCGAAAACGGGGCAACCGTGCGCGTCATCGCCGGTGAAAGCCAGGGCGTGGCCGGCGCTGTGCAACGCGAAGTGACGGAGCCGCTGTACATCGACGTGGAACTGCCGGCCGGCGAAGCGTTCAGCCAGGCGATCCGCGCTGGCCACAACGCCTTCATCTACACCTATCGGGGCGAGGTGACGGTGGACGGCAAGGCGGTTCCCGCGCAGAGCATGGCGATCCTGGCCAACAACGCAGGCGCCGATGGCGTGACCATCAAGGCCGGTCCTGACAGCCGCTTCATCCTGTTGTCGGGCAAGCCGCTGAATGAGCCGATCGTGCAATACGGCCCCTTCGTGATGAACTCGCAGGCCGAGATTTTCCAGGCCGTCGAAGACTTCCGCGCCGGCCGCCTCGGCGAGGAAGCGCACGCAGCGTAAGCAGTGGCGGTACAATTGCCGCCATGAGCTCCGCCATCCTTGATTGGTTGAAGAAGCTGAGCCACGCGCTCGGCTTCGACACCGCCGACTCCTTCCCGCCCGGCCACCAGTACGCACGTACCCGGTGGGCGGGCGCGTATTTCGACATCCCCTCCGATACCAGGGCCGACGACATCGAACGCCGCATCTGCGAAGCGATCGCCAATACGCCGCTGGTGTTTGCCCACATCGAGAACCCCACCCCGCGCATGCAGCGCGTGGTGATCGACGTGATCGAGCGCCGTCTGCGCCAGAACCACGAGCGCGAAGCGGCGCAACTGGGGGGCCTGCTGATCCGCGCCTACGCCAGCCCGCACACCATCGAAGCCGCTCCGGGCTTGCGCCGGGCCATCGAAGCCACCGAGGGCTATGAGGCCCCGGCCCGGGTGCGTGCGCTGTTCGCCTTCCTGACCGACACGCAGAACGACAACGTCATCGAAATGCGCAACTAGCCCTTGGGAATGTAGCTCATGTCGTTGCGGTAACGCAACAGCTCCGTGCGCACGCTGCGCACCAGCACCTTGGCTCCCGCCGGCAAGACATCCGGCAGTTCCGCTGCCGCGCCAAAGCTCGGCACGGCGCGCATCAGGACGTATTGCCCGCCGGCGCCGCCAATTTGCAAGCGGTACCAGGTGAACCTCTGCGCCGTGCGCCCGCTATTCGCCGGCGCCGAAGCTCCGGCCACCAGCTGGCGCTCAAATGCTGTCTCCTCGCCAGGCGCAACGGTGTAGGTAGCCATCGCCAGGAATGGCGAGGTGTCGGGCAGCGGCGGCCCGACGCTGGCCGACTCCAGCCGGCGGAACACGCCGTGGCTCAGGAAGTCCGCATACGGCACCACGTTGGCCGCATTGTCGGCCGAGTCGCCAGCCGGCTGCACGGCGGCGTCAAAATTTGCCGCGGCATGGCCGAACGTGCCGTCCATGAACATGCCGAGCCGGTCGCCCAGCACGAAAGACCAGCCGTGCCAGGTCCAGCGGTCATTGGCGCCCTTGTGCCACTCGAGGTGGCGCTGGTAGCCCTGCTCGAAGGCCGCGTCCTGGCCCGGTTTGGGCTGGATCACGACCATCCTGGCGAAGGGGCCGGCGGCAGGCTGCGCGAATGCAGGCGCGCTAAGGAGTAACAGGGACGCTGCTAACAGTTGCTTCATTCGGACTCCGTTTGACGTTGTTCGGGATGAAGCGCTCGCGCAGGTTCATGAACGGCGCTTCGACCGCAAAATATAGCAGCCATCCGGCGGCAATGCTGGCCGCGATCATGACGGCAATCGATTCGGGGTCGACCGGCTCCCAATGATCGGCCAGCAGGATGCAAACCTGCTTGTGCGTCAAATAGATCGAGTACGACCACAGCGCGATGGCGCCCATGCCGGGAATCCGGGTACGGTGCAGCAGCGAGCCTTCGCTGAGGGCAGCCAGCAGCAAAGCGGCAAACGCCACGCCCAGCAGCGGATAGCCGAAGACCGACATCCCCCAGCTGAAATGGTGCTCAAGGAACAGCCAGAAGGCCAGTGCCGTCAAAGCTGCGCCGGCAGCCAGCATCCAGTTTCCGTGGCTGGTCAGGCGCTGCCACGCTTTCGGATGGAAATTGCGCAGCATGGCCAGGGCAACGCCGGCCAGCAGTTCGTCGAAACGCGCCAGCGTCGAGTAGTAGATCAGGGTGTAGTAGCTGCGGCTGCCGCGCTCGCCAAGGTCCATCGCCGGCTGCCACCAGCTGTCGCGCAGCCACATGCCGGCCGCAATGGCGGACAGCAGCGCCGCCCAGCCCAGCGCCAGCGCGATGCCATCGGCGCGCCGTATGCGCGTGATGGCGGCAATAGCCAGCACGACAGGCGGCAGCAGCAGGTAGAACTGCTCCTCCACGCACAACGACCAGGCATGGGAGAACAGCGTGCCCGGCTTGAGGTTGAAATTCAGCGTAAAGGTCAGGTACTTCCACCACGGCGCGTGCGGCAGGTTGCCGGCCCAATACGGCCACCAGGCGTACAAGGCCAGCACCACGAGGTACGCCGGCAAGGTGCGCAGCAAACGGCGCGCATAAAAATTCGGCAGCGACAGCCCAGGGCCGCGCAAGGCGGAAAACACCTGGTTGCCAATCAGGTAACCGGAAAGCGCAAAGAACAGGTCCACGCCAGCCCAGCCGATTTCGCTGAACCAGCCAAAGGTCGGTTCGTGGCTGACGAAGCCCATATAGTGATTGGCAAACACCAGCATGATGGCCAGCGCGCGCAAAGTGTCCAGGCCATGGACGCGGGAGGATCGATTCATGCGCGAATTCTACCTGAGCTAGAATATTGGCCACTTATTCGCCAAGCCTTAAAGGAACAGCATGACCGACGCCAGCAAAATGCATTTCAAATCTGTCAATTACACCGGCCAGGGAAAAGGCCGCCGCCTGATCATCACCGGCGCAGTGCACGGCAACGAAACCTGCGGCACCAAGGGCATCCTGCGCGTGATGGAGCAATTGGACAAAGGCGAACTGCATATCCTGAACGGCAGCGTGACCTTCGTGCCGATCACCAATCCGTTGGCGTACCAGAAAGGCGAGCGCTCGGGCGACCGTAACCTGAACCGCAACCTGTTCCCGACCGAAAACCCGCAAGACTTCGAGGATCACATCGCCAACTGGCTGTGCCCCCTGCTCGGCCAGCATGAAATCCTGCTGGACCTGCATTCCTTCAACGCCCAAAGCCAGCCTTTCGTCATGGTCGGCCCGCGCAATAACGACGGCACCCTGCAACCGTTCAAGCACGAAGCGGAAGAACGCGCCATGGCGCGCATCCTGGGCGTCAAGCGTTTCGTCGACGGCTGGATGGCCACTTATGGCGCGGGCGTGCAGCGCCGCCTGCGCAACGACAGCGAAGTGCAGACCGTCCTGAAATACGGCGTCGGCACCACCGAATACATGCGCAGCACCGGCGGCATGGCCCTGACCCTGGAATGCGGCCAGCACTTCGACCCGCACGCACCGGATGTGGCCTACCGCGCAATCATGAACGTCCTGGCTCATTTCGGCCTGATCGACGCGCCAAAGCCACAACCGATTGCGCTGGAAGACATGGAATACCTGTCCATGGTCGAAGTGCACGACAAGCTGGATGCAGGCGACGCCTTCAGCCGCACCTGGTCCAGCTTTGACCGACTGTCGGTCGGTGACGAGATCGGCCGCCGCGCCGACGGCAGCGCCGTGCTGGCGCCTTTCGATGCCTTTATGCTTTTCCCGGACGTTAACGCCAAACCAAATGCCGAATGGTTCTACCTCGCCAAAGTGAGTGACTCTTTTGTCTGATAGCCGTTAGTTCTAGAATTGCGGTAAGGGGTAAAAACATGAAAATATTCCCACTTACCGCAATGGGTGCAGTCCTGCTTGCGTTCCTCTCCTGCGCCTCCGCCGCCAGTGATCTGGTATTGCGCGTGATCGGCCAGGAGAGCCTGCCGCCAAAATGGATCCAGCAAGAGGGCCGGCCATCGACCGGCGTTTGCCCCGACATCCTTGCCGCCATCAGCCGTGTTGAACCGCGCATCCGCTTCACAGGACTTGAGGACATCCGCTCGGTGCTGGTGATCGAGCAGAACATCCGCCTCGGCACAGCGGATATCGCCTGCGCCCTGGTCTCCACCCCGCTGCGCCGCCATATTGCCATCGCCATTCCACAGCCCTTGTACATCTCGCGCCAGCGCCTGGCGGCATCCGCCGACGATACCGCAGAAATCAATTCGCTGGACGACCTGGCGCGCCTCAAGGCACTGGTCACCACTTCACGCGGCGCCGCCTATATCGACCAGTTGCGCGCGCTCGGCATCACTGTAGACGACAGCACCGGCAGCAACGTCACCAACCTGCGGAAAATCCTGGCCGGCCACGGGCGTTATTTCTACATGAACGAGTTGACCCTGCACTGGCTGATCCGCGAGCAGAAACTGCAGGACAAAGTCAAGCTGATGCCCGCGATCCTGAAAGAAGATTCCATGTTCCTGTGGGTCAGCAAGAAGGCGCCGCCGCAGGCCGCAGCGTTGCTGGCAGGCGCCGTCAAGAAGCTCGGCGACAGCGGCGAGCTGGCACGCATCTACGCGCGCTGGGCGGACGAGTCAGGAGTCGGCCCGCGCAACGATTAGTGGGGCGAGAGGATCTTCAGGCCGGCGATGCCCAGCACGATCATCGCGATGCACACCAGGCGCGCCACGCTGGCCGGCTCGTCCAGCATCATGATGCCCCATATGACGGTGCCCACGGTACCGATGCCGGTCCAGATGGCGTAAGCGGTCCCCAGCGGCAGCGAACGCAGCGCCAGTCCAAGCAGCACGACACTGCCGGCCATGGCGGCCAGCGTCACGGCGCTTGGCACCAGCCTGGTGAAACCTTCGGTATATTTGAGTCCGACGGCCCAGACGACTTCCAGCAGGCCGGCGAGTAAAAGGACGATCCAGTGCATGATGCTCTCCCAAGTCATGACGGGGTCGTCCCCGCCTGGCTCCCTGGTCTTGCGGCGAGGTCGTCCCCGCGGGAGAAGGCCGACAGTATATCATTGGGGGTCCAAACTTTCAGGGAGCCCCACAATGCTGCTGTTCGCGCAGATCGCCGTCGCCATCGTCCTGCTGATCCACGTCTATATCGTGCTGCTGGAAACCGTCTTCTTCGATACCCGCGGCCGCCGCGTGTTCGGCCTGTCCGCGGAAAAGGCGGCCATCGTCAAGCCTGCGATGTCGAACCAGGGCTGCTATAACGGCTTCCTCGTGGCGGCGCTGGCCGTCGGCCTGCTGCATGGCGAACCGGCCGTGCGATCCGCCTTCATCACCTATGGCCTGCTGTGCGTGGCCGTCGCCGGCATCTGGGGCGGCCTGACCGTCAGCAAGCGCATCATCTTCGTGCAGACCGTGCCGGCCGTGCTGGCACTGGCGCTCTACCGGTTGGCATAAAATCAAGCCTTGAATTCCATCGTCATGCTCCGATATACATATCGGACTTTTCCGATATACTTATCGTGAAACACCGAAATATGACTGACTCTATTGACATTGATGCAATCCACAAGGCCCTGGCCAATCCGGTCCGGCGCCAGATCCTGTCCTGGCTCAAAGAACCGGATGCCTGGTTCAGCGAGCAGCTTGCCCCGCTGTCGCTGGGCGTCTGCGCAGGCATGATCGACAAGCAGACCGGCTTGTCGCAATCGACCGTCTCCGGCCACCTCACCATCCTGCAGAAAGCGGGGCTGGTCACGGTGCAACGGGTCGGCCAGTGGAATTTCTTCAAGCGCAATGAGGAGGTCATCCTGCAATTTATTGAGCATGAGAGGAATACCTTATGAGCACCCTGTTCGACCCCATCACCATCGGCGCACTGAACCTGAAAAACCGCGTCGTCATGGCCCCCCTGACCCGCTCGCGCGCCGTCGGCGGCAAGCGCGTGCCGAATGCGCTGATGGCCGAGTACTACGCACAGCGCTCCAGCGCAGGCCTGATCATCAGCGAGGCGACTTCCGTGACCCCGCAGGGCGTGGGCTACGAGAACACTCCTGGCATCTGGTCCGACGAACAGGTTGAGGGCTGGAAGCTGGTTACCGAAGCGGTGCACGCCAAGGGCGGCAAGATCGTGCTGCAGCTGTGGCATGTGGGCCGCATTTCCGACCCTAGCCTGCTGGATGGCGAGGCTCCGGTCGCGCCGAGCGCGATTGCAGCCAAAGGCAATGTGAGCCTGCTGCGTCCGGTACGTCCCTACGCCGTCCCGCGCGCGCTGGATACCGCCGAAATCGCCGGCGTGGTCGAGGCTTACCGCAAGGGCGCCGAGAACGCGAAAAAGGCCGGCTTCGACGGCGTGGAAATCCACGGCGCCAATGGCTACCTGCTCGACCAGTTCCTGCAGGATTCGACCAACCAGCGCAATGACCAGTACGGCGGCAGCATCGAAAACCGCGCACGCCTGATGCTGGAAGTGACCGACGCCGTGATCGGCGTCTGGGGCGCCGACCGCGTCGGCATGCACCTGGCGCCGCGCCGCGATGCGCATGACATGGGCGATTCGACGCCGGCCGAGACTTTCGGCTATGTGGCGCGCGAACTGGGCAAGCGTGGCATCGCATTCATCGCCGCGCGCGAGGCGGTTGGCGATGACTCGCTGGGTCCGTTGCTGAAGCGTGAGTTTGGCGGGAGCTATATCGCCAACGAGAAGTTTGATGTGGCGGGTGCGCAGGCTGCGCTGGCTGAAGGCCGGGCGGATGCGATTGCCTGGGGCAAGGATTTCATCGCAAATCCAGACCTGCCGCGCCGCCTGCAGACTGGCGCGGCGCTGAATGCGCAGCGTCCGGAGTTGTTCTACGCGCCGTCGGCTGAGGGTTATACCGACTATCCAGCGCTGGCCTGAAACCGGTAAGCCTGTGTCTGACCCACAGTGTCAGACACTTGACTCGCGGCCGTCGCGTACAGGTGTCAGACCCTGCGGGTCTGACACCGGTTTGCCGGTTTACCGGTTCGCCGAATAATTCACAGGGAAGAACTTATACCCCTTCCCTTCACTACGCAAATGCCCCACCCCCGGGAACGGCAAATGCGCCGCCCCCATCCAATAGCCCTGCTTCGCCGCCTCGGCAAACGCCGCCTTGCGCTGCACCAATGCCGCCTTCGAATCGCTGTCGAACTGGATCGTCACGCCCGGATCGGGGAACTGCACCGCCGCGTTGTGCATCAAGTCGCCAATCAGCACCAGCTTCTGCCCCTTGCTCTCCACCACATAAGTGGTGTGGCCCGGCGTATGCCCGTAGCTGGTGGTCGAACGCACGCCCGGCACCAGTTCGGTATTGCCCTCAAACGGCTTCACCTTGCCCGCATAGCCCGACACCGCATCGATCGGCCCCTGGAATTTGCCTTTCGCCTCGGCGCTGGCCTTCTCCAGGTTCTCCTTGCTCAGGAAATAATCCGCATCGCGCTTGTCCATGCGCACCACAGCGTTCGGGAAAGCCGGCTTGTCCAGCGCCCCCAGCCCGCCGACGTGGTCGCCGTGCAGGTGGGTGATATAAATCTCGTCAACCTGCTCCGGCTGGTAGCCGGCCGCTTTCAGGCTGGTCACGATATTGCCCAGGGTCGGGCCGAACAGGCCGCCGGCGCCGGTATCGATCAACACCAGCTTCGAGCCGGTATTGACCAGGAATGCGTTGACCGAGGTTTCAGTGGGCACTTTCAGGAAATTCTGCTCCAGGGTCTTGGCGGTCTTCTCAGGCTTCTGGTGCAGCAGCTTGTCCATTGGCAGGTCGACGGTGCCGTCGTTCAGCACGGTCACTTCAAAATCGCCCACATTCATGCGGTAGAAGCCGGGCGCCTGGGTCTTGACCATCGGCGCGGATGCGTGGGCGGCGCCTGCAATGGCGGCAATTGCGAAGGGTACGGCGAGCTTTTTCAGGATCATTGGATCTCCCTCTTTTTAGTTGCCAAAACGCTAGATTAGCGTAAACGGCAACTACATGCTCGTCGGTATGCGCAGCATGATGGACACGTCCGGCGTGTCGCGCGTCAACCCTGCTCCCACTGAGACATTGACCGTCCGCTTTGGATTCAGGCGGTAGGAAAAACCGACCAGCAAGGTCCCCAATTGAGTGCGCACCGAGCCGGGTGCCGGCACCCCATTCTGCCGTGTGCGGGCGATCGAACTATGGTCATAGCCAAAGCTGAGCGACGCCTTCTCGTTCAGCGCCAGGCCGACGCCGAAATTGACGCCGATGACCGCGCCGGGCTTCACCGTCCCCAGCGGCTCGCGCTCGCCATTAAGCACCTGGCGGCTGAGGTCCTTGCGCTGGAAATTGTGTAGGTAGCTGACGCTGCCAAACAGCACTGCCGGATCGGTCGGGAACAGCCAGGTCAGGCTCGGTTGCAAGGCGTAGAAGCCCGACCCGGTCGGCAGCTCAAGCGGCAGGCCGGTGCCCGTCGCGTTCTCGCCGATACAGCGGCGCACGCAGTCGGTCACCACCTCAAACGGATCGCGGCCGGTACGGGTTTTGAAACGCAGGCCCGCTACGTAGTAAGGCTTGTCCGCGCCGCCTTCGTTCAACTGGTGGCGCAGCGACAGCTCGACATCGCCCAGCGCACGGCCGCTGACGTCAAACACTTTTTCGACTGCGCTGCCGGTGAACACTTCGCGGCTCACGGTGGAATCGGAGCGGTAGATATAAGGCAGACGCAGTTCGAGTTCTGTACGGTTGCTCAGTCCATAGCGGCCGCTCAAGGTCGCCGTGCTTGTATTGCGCTTCACTTCGCGCACGTCGATCAGGCCGATCAGCAAGGCCGGGATGATGGTATAGCCCACCAGGGCGACGCGATTGCTGGACGAATAGCCGAACTGGAATGCCGGTTCCAGCACGAGCTTGCCGCGCGCCGTCAGCACCCCCGGGCTTTCAAAGATCGGCGCCACTTCCGGCGGCTTGCTGTCGCGCTTTGGCGGCTGGCCCACCGCCAATGCCGGCTGCACCGACCCGCCGGGCGGCGGCACATTGGGCTGCGGCTGGCTCTGCGCGGAGCCCTCGCCAGCGAAGCTACCGGCAGCAGCACCACCCGTGCCGCGCGCGGAGGCCAGGCGTTCCTCCGCGACCTGGCGCCGCAGGTCCTCCAGCAGGGCCCGCTGTTCGGCCAGCGCTTTCTTCAACTCAGTCAGCTCCGCCGCCAGTTCAGCGTTGCTGCGCTGCTCCGGCGTGGCCTGCGCCAACGCTGCCTGGCTGGCAAGGATCAGCATCCCGGCCGCGAATGTCTTTGAATGCATCGTTCCCTCCCTAGCGGGGCACAATGGCGTTCGATAAGGCCTGGCGCAGGTTGCCCTCCAGGTTCAGTCCTTTCAGGGTCGACAGCGCATTGACCGTCAGGTCGATGGTGGTCAGGCTGCGGATCAACTGCCCGTTTGTATTGTTCTGCACCAGCATCGGCGCCAGCGCCGCGGCAGCGTCGGGCGCATTCGCCAGCCGCGCCACGTCTGCCAGCTCGACGCGGTTGCGGGCCACCACCACGCCGTTGACTTCGACCATGCGCTCCACGCCCAAGGCCACCAGCAAGCCATTGCCGCTTTCGAAGCCGCCACGGGCCTCTTCCAGGCGCGCTTCCGGCGCCGGCGCCCAGCCTTCTGGCGGCCCCTGCGCCGTGGCGGGCCCTGCCAACACCAGCAGCCAGCCCGCCACCACGCTAATTCCTCGTTTCATGCTACCCCTCCCTCAAAAATCGCTGGCGCCCAGTTTCGGCACCGTCACGTCGCGCAGGCTGTCGCGCAGGATCCCTTCCGACAGCATCGCCTGCGGCGCCACGCGCCAGTCGGCGGTTTCGTTGAAGTGCGGCCTGCCCGGCCTGCCATGGATCACGAACAGCAGGCGGTTTTGCCAGATCGCCTCAAAACCCTGGCGCGACAAGGCGCGCGTGCCGCCGGCCGGATCGCCCAGCAGCACCCGCTCGCCCTGCACGCCCTTGATCACCACGAAATGCCGATAGCCGTTGTCGGCCACCAGCACGATCGCCGGCAAGCCAGCCCGCGCCAGCTTGTCCAGCGGCTGCTCGAAACCGTCCGCCGTAAAGCCGCGCGTGGCCAGGTAACGCTTCATGTCCAGCAGCGAAAAACCTTCGCGCCGGATGCGCGGCTGGTCGCCGCGCACAAACATGTCACGGAAAATCTCCTGTTCCGTGACCTGGAAATCATAGTGATGGCTAAGCAGGGTCGCCAACGCCGCCGAGCCGCAACTGAAATCATATTGCTGCCGCACCGTAGTGCGGAAACGCGCCTCCTTCAGGCTGGTCACCGGCAAGACAAAACTGGCGCCGCCGGCTGAAAAGTCGGCGGCCTGCACGGCAAAGGCCGGCAGCAATGCCAGAACGCTGATGAGGCATCTCATTTGATCTGCACGTTGACGATGGTTGCATTCTGGATCAGCACGTTGGCACCCGAATTCTGGATCACCATCGGCATGCCCGATGCGTTGCTGAACGCACCGTCAGTCACGATATTGGCGCCGGTAACCACGTTCACCGCGCTGTTGTTAGCCACGGTACCGGCCAGCTTCATATCGCTCCACGGCGCATCGCTGCCGCCGCGCATCTGTTCGAGTCGCTCATCCTGCGCGGGGCGCTCGTTGTCAGCCGCCGCCGGCTGCGGCTGGGCCGCGGACCGCGTTACAGGCGGGGACGGGCCCGCCGCTGCTGCCAGCGGGCCAAGCGGCAGCGCGCCTATCCACGGCGACGCCGCCGCCAGGCCCGGCACCAAAGCGGCGCACAGGGCCAGGACTGGCACTGGCCTGCCTAAGCTTCGCATGATGCCGCGCGGGCTATTTGCCCACGGCCAGGTTGGCCTGCACGTTCACGCTCTGCTGCACCAGCGAGGACATGCCGTTGTTCTGGCTGATGACCATGATGCCGGCGGCCGATTGGCCGACACCGCTCATGGTGTTCGACATGTCGAACGTGCCAGCAGTCACGTTATTGGTGCCGCCAGCCCCGCCGTTGCCGCCGGTAGCATTGCCGCCGGTGGCAGCGCCGGCGGTATTGGTGCCGCCGTCGCCGCCCGCGCCAGCGACATTGCCGCCGCCACCTGCACCGCCGGCGCCGCCGTCACCAGCGGTGGCATTGCCATTGGTCGCCGCGCCGCCGGTGCCCGCCGCACCGCTACCGTTGCCCCCGGTTGCGGCACCGCCAGTGCCGCCGCCTGCAGCGCCACTGGAGCCGGCAGTATTGCTGGCCAGGCCGCTTGAGCCGCCGTTGCCGCCATTGCCGCCCGCCGCACCAGCGCCGCCGGTGCTGGTGCCATTGCCGCCCGCCGCACCGCCGCCGCCTGCGCCGCCAGTACCGGCAGCACCCGCACCGCCAGTGGCCGCCACCGCACCGCTGCCGCCGCCGGCACCCGAGCTGTTGGCCCCGCCCGCAGCGCCATTGCCTGCGGTATTGCTGGCCGCCGCACCGCTGCCGCCTGCCGCACCAGCCCCGCCGCCGCCGCCAGCGCCACCCGTCCCGCCGGCGCCGCTGGTTCCTGCGCCGGAAGTGGAAGCGTTGCCGGTATTGGCCGAACGGCCGTCAGCCGTGCCGGTGGTTCCGCCGGTGCTGTTCTGGTCGCCCATGCCCGGAATGGTGAGCGGTTCCGTACCGCTGGTGCCATTCGACGCGGTATTGCTCGAGCCCGCGCCGCCGCTGGATGCCGCACCGCCGGTCGAAGCTTGGCTCGATGTCGACGCGCCGGTGGCGACACTGCCGGTTGCGCCTGCCATGCCGCCGGCGCCGGCAGCCCCGCCTGCACCGCCTGCACCGCCCATGCCGCCGCTGGCCGCTCCGGTTGCACCACCGTCACCGCCGCGTGCACCCGTCGCTGCGCCTGTCGCGCCGCCTGCGCCACTGCCCGCCGTGCCGACCAGGCCGCCGGCACCTCCTGCTGCCGCACCGCCCGCACCGCCGGCGCCGCCAGCGCCAGCCACGACGATGCCGCCGGCGCCGCCGGCGCCGCCCTCACCGCCGCGAGCGCCATCACCGCCGCGCCCGCTCGCCGCACCGGCTGCCAGGCCGCCAGCGCCCGTGGTGCCGCCGCCACCGGCTCCTGCCGTGGCTGCACCACCGATGCCGCCGCCGCCGTTGCCTGCGCCGCCAGTCGCACTGCCATTGACGGCAATGCCACCTGCAGCGCCCGCTGCGCCGGCCCCGCCGCTGGACATTCCGCCAGCCCCGCCGGTACCGGCGGCATTGCCGCCCAGTGCGCTACCGGCAGTGGCGCCGGCACCCGCGCCGCCATTGGCATTGCCGCCGTTGCTGGCTACATTGCCGATATTGTTGATCACGTTGTTGGTGACGGTACCGGTCAGTGTGCTGACCGCAGTCGCGGTCGATGTATTGAAGGCATTGGTCATCGACGATGTCGCAGTCGCGCCATTGTTGGCAGCTGCGGCGCCGGCGGCAGCCGCATCGGCGGCGCCGCTGCTGTTGTTGTTCGCGTTGGCCTGGCTGCTGTCCTGCGTGGCCGTCGAATTGTCGTTAGCCTGGGCGCCCGGGCCGGTCTGGCTCACGTTGGGCGGCGGTGTCTCCTGCGCGAATGCACTACCCATCGCCAGTGCGATGGCTGCTGCAAGCAAAGTTTTCTTCATCTCGTCCTCGCTGATGTCGTGTTCTTGAATTGCCCGCAATGCTGGGGCCTGAACCGATATCGCAAGCTTGATGCCACCTGCACTAAGCTGTTGAAATTGCTCGACTTTGATGCGGCAACGCAGCAAGTGGCATGCATCCAGCAGGTTGCTTTGTCACGCAACTGTGACACGCTTGTACCCGCCCTCTGCCTACTGTCATAGGAGACAAGGCTTTCATCGCAATGTCACAATGGTGTTACGCGGCCGTTCGAAAGCTCAGTCTTCGCTGCGGCGCGATGGGCGCTGGATGCCGTGTTTCGCCATCAGGCGGTAGAGCGTCATGCGCGATACACCGAGTTCTCGCGCCACCGAAGTAATGCTGTGTCCAGCATCAATGCGGCCCTGCAGGGCCAATCGTTCGGCGCTGGCGCGCGCGGTATCAAGGTCTTCGGTGGCAACGCTGCTGTCGATGCCCTCGAGTTCAAGGTCGTGCGGCTGGATCAGCGCGCCATCGGCCATCACGGCTGCACGCCGCACGCGATTCAATAGTTCGCGCACATTGCCCGGCCAGTCATGTGCGCGCAGCGCACGCAATGCACCGTTGCTGAAGCCGCGCACCCGACGCGCACGCTCGGTGGCATAACTATGGAAAACCTCCTGCGCGAGTGGCACCACGTCGTCGCGCCGCTCGCGCAAGGCCGGAACCTGCAAGGTCAGGACATTGAGCCGGTAGAACAAGTCTTCCCGGAACAGTCCGCGTTCCACCGCATCTCCCAGCTTGACGTGCGAAGCAGCGATCACGCGCGCATCGACCGGCACGCTGCGCGTCCCGCCTACCCGGTAAATGGTTTTCTCCTGCAGGAAACGCAGCAGGTTGGCCTGCAGCTCGAGCGGCAAATCGCCGATCTCATCAAGGAAGATCGAGCCGCCGCTGGCCGATTCGATCAAGCCGCATTTGCCGGGACCAGCGCCGGTAAAGGCGCCCTTCTCGTAACCGAACAATTCCGATTGCACCAGCGAGGCCGGGATCGCGCCGCAATTGATGGGCACGAATGGCCCGTCGCGCCGCCCTGAGTGCTCATGTATCGCGCGCGCCACAAGCTCCTTGCCGGTACCGCTTTCGCCCCAGATCAGCACCGGAGCATCGGCCCCGGCCACTTTCAGTATCTGCTGGCGCAGCAGCGTAATGGCTGTGCTGGTACCGGTCAGGCGCATGGACTGGCACGCTTCCGGCAAATGGCCGAGCTCGGACAGCGCGGCCAGGCCGAGCGCGTGTCCCAGTGTATGGCTGAGGCGCCCGGCGTCCAGCGGCCAGGTGTGGAAGTCGACACAGTGGTCGTGTATCAGTTGCCGGAAGGCCGCCTGCTCCAATGCCTGGGGCAGGAACACCGCTACCCAGCGCGGGCGGCTGTGGCGACGCAAGAAATGGTCGAGTTCGGTGAGCGGGCCGGTCCAGTCGTCCAGCACCAGCAAGCCAACCGGGAAGTGCTGTTCGCGCAAGGCCGCCGCTGCCTGGGCCAAGCCGCACACATGGCAGACGTCGAAGGTTTGGTCGGCGGCAAGCAACGCCGCCGGCAGCGCAGCCGTTGTAGCGGCGACGCACAACACTTGCCTTGTCATAATTTCACCTTGCTGCCCCGAGGACCGGCGGGATAGAATACCGCCGCACAATTTTTCAGCACCAGAAGTTACAAACATTTAATGGTGCAAATAAAACAATGGGGAAGGCATGGATCAATATAAGCTAGAGGCGGACAAACTGCCAACACTAAAGCAGCGCGTCGCCTTACGGCTGTTGCATGCATTCGGATGGCAGATGAAGTTCAGGCCGCTGCCAGGGCCGCGCGGCATTGCCGTGGTCTACCCGCACACCTCGAACTGGGACTTCATCATCGGCGTGCTCGGCAAATGGACGCTGGACCTGCCGTTCCGCTGGCTGGCCAAGGACAGCCTGTTCAAGATCCCGCTGCTGGGCCGCTGGTTCTACTACCTCGGCGGCGCCCCGGTCGACCGCAGCGCGCCGCAAGGCCTGATCCAGGCCCAGGCCGATGCGATGATGAAGGAAGACTGGTACTGGGTCGGCATCACGCCGGAAGGCACGCGCGGCTACAAGCCTTACTGGAAGAGCGGCTTCTATCAGCTGGCGATGGCCGCCAGGGTGCCGCTGGTGCTGGTGTATATCGATTACCCGAACAAGACCCTGGGCTTGACCGAGCATATCTGGCTGACCGGCGATGAGGAAAAGGATATGGCGGCCATTCGCGCCGGTTTCGATGGCCACCTCGGCAAGCATCCCGAGCTGATGGCGCCTATCGTCTTGCGCCAGCGCTGAAGCCGGCGACTTCCGCATCCCCCTCAAGGCGCACCAGCGTGATGGTCTGCGCCTTGCCCGGCTCGAAGCGCAGCGCCGTTCCCGGCGCGATATCGAGCCGCATGCCATAAGCTTTCCAGCGCTCGAACTGCAGCGCCGAATCGACTTCGAAAAAGTGGAAATGGGAGCCGACCTGGATAGGACGGTTCCCCTGGTTTGTTACGGTAAGCGTAGTGCGATCAGTCATGTGACCTATATCTGCAAGACTCATGCCAGTATTTTCAAGTGATTCTCTCACTTTTTTTGCACCAGCATAAAGCAATGCACCACGCAGGTGCGATTATTCCTTCGGATATGGGCTCTTGCCGCCGCTGGCAATGAATTCATCGATGCGCGCCTGCAGCACCGGCAGCGGCACCGAACCCAGTT
Organism: uncultured Duganella sp.; assembly: GCA_946482635.1. The sequence continues at coordinate 32,139 of CAMLSG010000010.1, read as the reverse complement.
CCAGGATGGTGTCGTGGAAGGCGCGGATATCGAACTTGCTGCCCAGGGCCTGCTCCGCCTTCTTGCGCGCTTCGAAGATCGCCATCTCGCCGAGATAGTAAGACAGCGCCTGGCCCGGCCAGGAAATATAGCGGTCCACCTCGGTCATGACTTCGTGCGAGGACAGCGCCGTGTTCTCCATCAGGTATTGCTGCGCCTGTTCACGGGTCCAGCCTTTGGCGTGAATCCCGGTGTCCACCACCAGGCGCGACGCTCGCCAGGCCTGGTAGCTCAGCATGCCGAACACTTCATACGGGGTTTCGTAGATGCCCATCTCGGTGCCCAGGCGCTCGGAATACAGCGCCCAGCCTTCGCCGTAGGCGGAAATGTAGGCGTTGCGGAATGGCGGGCGGCCCTTCTGTTCCAGCGCGATCGGCATCTGGAAAGCGTGGCCCGGCGCCGATTCATGCAGCGTCAGCGCGGGCAGCGAATACAGCGGGCGCGCCGGCAGGTTGTAGGTGTTGACCCAGTAGCCACCCGGGCCGCCGCGGCCCGAGGTGTAGAACGGCGCGATCTCCGGCGCTACCGGGATGATGGCGAAGCGGCTGCGCGGCAGGCGGCCGAAATAATCCGCCACCTTGCCATCGAACTTCTTGGCGATCCAGGCTGCGCGCATCAGCAGTTCTTCCGGCGTCTTGGCGTAGAACTGCGGATCGGTGCGCAGGAACTGCAGGAAGGCCGGCAGGTCGCCCTTGAAGCCAACCTGCTTCATCACCTCCTGCATTTCGGCGCGGATCTTCGCCATTTCAGCCAGGCCGATCTGGTGGATCTGGTCGGCCGTCAGGTTGGTGGTCGTGAATTCGACAATCTTGGACTGGTAGTACGCCTTGCCGTCAGGGTAGCTCTCGGCTGCCAGGGACTCCTTGGCTTTCGGGACGTATTCCTCGCGCATGAATTTCAGCAGCGCGGCGTGGGCCGGGATGACTTTTTCGCGGATCGCCTGCAAGCCTTGCGCCTTCAGCGCTTGCTGTTCGGCAGCTGGAATCACGTTCGGCATTTCCTTGAATGGCTTGAAGAACACCACGTCTTCCGGCTTCGCTTCGGTGACCGAGGTAATCGACTTGTCGCGGCCCTCCAGCGTGATCTTCGGCGGCGTGAAGCCGCGCGCCAGGCCGGCGCGCATATTGGCGATCTCTTCGCTGAAGTAACGCGGCACGTCGTTCAGCTGTGCCACGTAATTGCGGTAGTCTTCGGCAGTGCGGAAGGACTTGCGCGCCTCTCCGGCCAGGTTGCCCCAGAACGATGAGTCTGCGTTCAGCGGCTTTTCGTATTCGCGGAAGCGCTGGTTGTCCAGCAGCGCCGCGACCTGCGCGCGGTACACCTGGTAGTTGATGCGCTCCTTGTTCGAAAGCTGTTCGGGCTTGATGCTTTCGAGTTGGCGCAGCGTTTCCTCCCACTTCTTCTGGCGCTCCAGCTGCACCGCCAGGCTGACGTTCGGCAGCTTGCTCTCGACGCCGCGCACATCGTCCTCATCGTCTTCCAGCCTTTGCTGAAGGCGCCACTTCCACTCCGCCTTGTGGATCGCGGTGAAACGGGCGTCGGCACTACCGGGTTTGGCTGCTGCGAAGGATGGAGAACTGAAGGCTGCTGCGATGGCGAGTGCTGCGACAATCTGTTTCATGGTGCTCCCGAAGCTCAGGTTGGTAACGGTTCCGGGAGTGTACCTTACGGCCAAAGGCCCGGCGGCGTCAATGGCGGGATTGTGCCGGAACGTATCAGGCAGCGCGCGGAATCAACCGAAGCGGCGCCGCCGCAGCAGCATCGCCGCCAGCAGCCCGGCCAGCAGCACGATCACGCTGCCCGCGCCCAGCACCGCGCCGCGATAGGCTTGCCACAACGATGGCGGCTTGAACAGGATGGTCGCGCCGCCAATCGGCGCGGGATCGATGTTCCAGCGTTCGAGCTGGCGCCAGTCGTACAGGCTTTGCACCTGACCGACCGGCACCCTGGTCAGTGCGTCCCTGGCTGCCAGGCGCCCGTCAATCACGGCAAGCGCGTGGTCCGCCAGTTCGCGGCCGGACTGGCGCAGGTTGCGTACCGCACCGCCCACGGAGCCCTCGCCCACCACGCTGTCGAACAAGGCGAACACCGGCACGTTAGCCGCGCGCATCGTATCGCGCGCGGCATCGATGGTGGGCAGCGAATAGCCGTCGCGGTCGCGGTTGAACATACCCGTTACCACCACGGTATCCGGCGTCAGGTTGCCGATGTAGCGGATCTGCTCGGCCCAGCTCATGTTCTGAAGGAATTCGACCTGCAGGCTGCGCAGCCACGGCGCCAGGTCGACTTCCGCTTGGCGCTGGAAGGCGCGGTCGGCTTCACTGACGCCGCCCGGTATCACGACGCGCCGGGTGCGCGGCAACAGCGCCATCACTTCTTTGACGGTGGCGCCGAGGTCGGGGACGATGGTGTAAAGGAAGACAGGACGGCTGTTGGCTGCCATTTGCACGGTCGACGGCTCGCTGTCGGTTAAAAGCGGGGCTCCTGGCGCGAGTTCTGCCAGCTCACGCAAGGTAAAGTTCAGCGCCGGCTGCTGCAGCGCCACCAGCATGTCGATGCGCCCGCCTCCATACTGCGCCAGCAGCAAGGCGCGCCGCGCCGCCGCCACCATTTCGGCGTTAGGCTGCTCCTGGTTGAGGAATTCGACATGGATATGTTCGAGCGGGATGCCGCTTTCACGCAGGCGCTGGATGAATGCGTCGTTGACCCGGTCGATCCCCGGCCGGCCTGGGCTGTATGAATTGAGCAACAGGACGTGGGCGCCCGCGATGCCCGGGGCGCCTGCGCCGTGTGCGGCCAGCGCCCACGCGGCGAATAGCAAGCCTGCCCAAAGTCGTTTGAAGGATATGCCGCCCATGTTGCAGCGATAATACCCAATCCAACGGCTACTGCAACTTTTTGTCGGCGATGTCGATGCTGAGGAAAACTTCGCCGTTCAGCGTTTGCAGCAAGTCCGACTGGCGCAGGCGGTCCATCACCGGCCCCTTGACCTCGGCCAGGTGGAAGCCGATGCCGCGCCGCGCCAGGCTCAGGTTCAACTCCGACAGCGCAAACAGTGCCGACGTATCGATCGAGCTGACCGCCGTCATCACCAGCACCAGGTGGCGCGCTGCCGGGTGGCTGCGCAATTCATCCTCGATGCGCTCCTGCACCGCTTCCACGTTACCGAAGAACAGGTTGGCATCGATGCGCAGCGCCAGCAGTTCCGGCCTGGTCTCGGCCGGATAGCGTTCGATATTGCGGAAATGCTCGCTGCCCGCGATGCGGCCCAGTACCGCAATATGCGGCCGGCTGGCGCGCCAGATCAGGGTGCCCATCGACAGCGCCACGCCCACCAGCACGCCCGCTTCCACGCCCAGCGCCACCACGCCCGCCGCACTGGCAAACCACGCCAGGGCATCGCCGCGGTCGTAGCGCCACGCAGTGCGCAGCGTGCCCAGTTCCAGCATGCCCAGCACCGCGACTATGATGGTCGCTGCCAGCACTGGCATCGGCAAGAGTGCCAGCCAACCGGTTGGCGCCACCAGCGCCAGGGCCAGCAAGGCGGCCGTGAAGATGCTGGCCAGCGGCGTCTGCGCACCCGCCGCAAAATTCACCGCCGAACGCGACATGCTGCCGGTTACCGGGAATGCTCCCGACACCATACTGGCCACATTGGCCGCGCCCAGGCCGATCAATTCATGGTTGCTGACCAGTTTCTCATTGCGCTTCAAGGCCAGCGACTGCGCTGCCGACATGCTCATGATGAAGATCACGAAGCCAACCAGCAAGCCGGGTTGCAGCAGCGGCTGCCAATGCGCCGGCGACATGGCCAGGTTCAGTTGCGGCAGGCCGCTTGGCACCTTACCCGTCGTTTTCACGCCCATTGCTTCCAGCCCCAGCACCTGCACCAGGACCAGCCCAAGCATGACCACCAGCATCGGCGCCAGGCGTGTCGCCATATCGGCAGCCGCCGCTTTCATGCCGAAGGCACGCAGCAAACGCGCCAGGTGGCTGCGCGACAGCACCAGCAGCAGGACTGAGCTCAGGCCCAGTGCAGCGCTCGGTCCGTGCCAGTGCGGCAGTTCGGCGCCCAGCAAAGGCTTGAGCTGGCCCCAGGCGATCAACAGCGCGGAACCGACGGTGAAGCCGCTCATGACGGGACGCGAGAAGAAATTGGCAAGGAAACCAAGCCGCAGTAGGCCGCACAGCAGCAGCACCGCCCCCGCCACCAGCGCCAGTTGCGCGGCCAGTACCGAATACAGGCCGGAGCCGGCAGCCGCCATCGGGCCGATAATGGCCGCCGTCATCAGCGACACGATCGCCATCGGCCCCACCGATTGCGTCATGCTGGTGCCGAACAGCGCGTAAACGACAGGCGGCAGGATGCTGGCATAAATGCCGGTCACCGGCGGCAACCCGGCCACCAGCGCATACGCCATGCCTTGCGGGATCATCATCATCGCTACCACGATGCCCGCACTGATATCCCCCGGCAGCATTGCGCGCCGGTAGTTTCGCAGCCAAGCCAGCATCAGCGATCCTGTTCCAGCGAAGACAGCACGGCAGCCAGGATTTCGTCGGACTGTTTTTTATCCGCGACCGAACGGGCCAGCACCAGGCCGCCGACCATTGCCGCGTACGTGGCAATGGCATCCTGCCGTGCCTGCGCCGGCGCGCCAGGCAGCGCCTGCGCCAGCGCGTCGAGCTGCGCCTTGAAGCTCTCGTCCATCGCATGCCGCACTTCCGGGCCGACGCGCGAAACGTCGGGGCCGAGCGAAGCCAGGGCGCAACCCTTGCCCGGGTTGTCACGGTGCTTGGGAGTCAGGTACATATGGGCCAGTGCCGCACGCGGATTGGCCGGTTCTTCGGCCAGCAGTTCGCGCCAGCGTTTGGCGGAATTCTCCATCGCCTTGCCGAACGCTTCGGCCAGCAAGTCTTCCTTGGAGGCGAAGTGGCCGTAAAAGCCGCCGTGCGTCAGGCCGGCGCTTTTCATCAGGTCGGCCACGCCGATGCCGTCATAGCCCTTTTCCCGGAATAGCCGGGATGCCGTTTCAACAATGCGTTCACGGTTCAGCGCCGCTTGTTCCCTGCTTACACGCATGATCCTCTCCTTGATTACTTTTATTATGGATGTAATATATCACACGTGGATGACGAACATCATCTATCTATCGTGCTTTGCGGCGGCTTGCGAGGGTGAGCCGCCGCCTTTTTAGCGTGCCATGGCCAGTTCGACGCAGTTGCGTCCCGCCCGCTTGGCGCGGTGCAGTGCCGCCTCCAGCCGGGTTACCAGCTCGGTGGCGCCTTCGTCGGGCGCAAGCTGGGCTACGCTGAAGCTGGCCGTGACGGTATCCCCGCCCGGCAGTTCGGTAGCAGCAATGGTTTCGCGCAGTTCTTCGGCCAGTTTGTAGGCATCGATCGCCACCGTATGCGTGGCGATGATCATGAATTGTTCGCCGCGCATGCGCGCCATCGTGTCGGAGTTACGCAAGCGGGTCTGGACCATGGCGGCCAGCACCGCCAGGGCGCGGTCGCCGGTCGTGTAGCCGTACAGTTCATTGATGGTGCGGAAGCTGTCCAGGTCAAAAGCGATCACCGCCAGCGGCAAGCTGTAGCGGCGCGCGCGCCGGATTTCGCTGTCCAGGACCTGTTCACCCTGGCGCCGGTTGGACACGCCGGTCAGCCCGTCGAAAGGCGTGATTTGCGTGATCTCCAGGCCCAGGGCGTTATTCTGGTGGCGCAGGTCGCTCATCACCATGCCAAAACTGATCAATTGTGCAGCCGAGCCGAAGCAGCTGAAATGCTCGCGGCTCATCACCAGCGGCCGGTCAAACAACATGCAGATCGCGCCCAACAGGGGACCGCCGGGCTCGCCGCGCAGCGGGAATGCCAGCAGCATGTGCACGCCCTGCTCTTCCAGCATTGCCGTCAGTTCCGGATCGCCCGCCTTGGACGGCGCATCAAGCAGCACCATCTCGCCGCGCCGCACCGGCGCTTCAAGCAGTTCATCACGTCCGCCCAGCACTTCCTTGATATCGAGGTCGACTCGCCCGTCCTGGGCCACCAGCCGCAATGCGCCATCGTCGACCGCCTGCAGCAGGGATGCGTGGCAGATACCCGGATAACTGCACAGTGCATTGCAGATGCGGGCCCCCATCCGTTCGATTTCTTCCGAGCCGTAAAGAGCACGCTGCAAGCTGCGCTGGATGGCCAGCAAATCGTTCAAGTCCGCTTCCAGGTCCAGCAGGTGCTGCTGCGCCGACGCCTTGGTATTGGCCGCGGGCGCCAACAGCCCGGTCACCGCCTCCAGCAATTCTTCCGGCGCAATCGGCGTGATACGGTAAGTCAGCGGGCCTTGCGCCATCAACTCAGCCATTGTCGAGGAGCGTGTGAATGGGCACAGCACCAGGACCGGCGCGCCGGCGCGGCTGCGCACCAATGCAGCCAGCTCATTGCCGGCCGCCATCGCGGGGCCATCGAGGTCGATGATGAGCAGGGAAATCTTGTTGTGCGCCATCGCATAGCGTGCGCTGGCAATGCTGTCCGCAGTCAGCAAACGATCGAACGACTCAGCGCAAGCCGTCATGAATTCCTGGCGTCGCGCGGGATCGGGATGGAGGAAAAGGCCGGTACGTTGACGGCGGCCCGCAGCAGTAGGCATTGGATTAGTTTGCCACAAGTTCACTCCAGACAACATCCCTATTTATGTGTGGGAGCGCACGGTTAGCAACGTTGCTGGGGCGAATACTGGACTTCCGAGCACAGGAGGAAGTCATGGGCAATTCGCAGCAAAAAACTGGCGCGGGCAGCGAACAGCGCACCGTCCAGCAAGCGCAGGACCAGCGCGACGCAGCCAGGCCAAAAAGCGAGGAAAAGAAACAGCCCGCACAAGCTGGAACGCACGATTTCCCGGCGCCGCCGCTGCCCGGGCAACACCTGGAAAAGCCCGGCATTGAACAGCAAATGCAGTTGAAGCCGCAATTCATGGCGCCCGGCTACTGCGGCAGCGGCAAGCTGGCCGGCATGGCCGCATTGATTACCGGCGGCGATTCCGGGATCGGCCGCGCGATTGCCGTCCTGTATGCCCGTGAAGGCGCCGATGTCGCCCTGGTCTACTTGCCCGAGGAACAGGCCGATGCAGACGAGACCAAGGGCCATGTCGAAGCCGAGGGCCAGCGCTGCATCCTGATCCCGGGCGATGTGCGCGATCCCGGTTTTTGCCGCCATGCGGTCGATGAGATGCTGCATGCCTTCGGGCAGATCGATATCCTGGTCAACAATGCCGCTTTCCAGGAACATGCCGGATCACTCGAGGAACTGTCGGAAGAACGCTTCGACCTGACCATGAAGACCAATATCTACGGTTACTTCCACATGGCCAAGGCAGCGCTGCCGCATATGACGCGCGGCAGTTCGATCCTGAATACCGGTTCGGTAGTCGGCTTGCGCGGCTCGAAAAAGCTGCTGGACTACTCGACCACCAAAGGCGCCATCCACGCTTTCACGATGTCGCTGGCCTCCAACCTGCTGGAGAAAGGCATCCGTGTCAACGCGGTAGCGCCCGGGCCGGTATGGACGCCCTTGAATCCGGCCGACCAGTCGCCCGACAAGATCAAGGAATTCGGCTCGCAGACCGATATGCACCGCCCCGCACAGCCGGAGGAAATTTCCCCCGCCTTCGTGTTCCTGGCAGCGCCTTCGTGTGCAAGCTACATCACCGGTATCATTCTACCGATCACCGGAAGTATCGGAGAGTAAACATGGCACGAGCACTCTGGAAAGGCGCGATCAGTTTCGGCCTGGTGCACATTCCGGTGGAGCTGCACAAGGCAGTCGAATCGCACGACCTGGACCTGACCATGCTGGACAAGCGGGACTTCTCGCCAATCGGCTTCAAGCGCTACAACAAGGGCACCGGCAAGGAAGTCACCTGGGACAATATCGTCAAAGGCTACGAGTATTCAGATGGCGAGTACGTCGTTCTCAGCGACGAAGATTTGCGGCTGGCAAATCCCAAGGCGACACAGACCATCGACATCATGGCCTTCGTGGATGCCGACTCGGTTCCTCTGACCTTCTTTGAAACGCCCTACTACCTCTCCCCCGGACGCGGTGGCGACAAGGTCTATGCCTTGCTGCGCGAAACGCTGAGCAAAGCCGGCAGGATTGCGATTGCGACGGTGGTGATCCGCACGCGGCAGCACTTGTGCGCCCTGGTATCCGTTGGCGACGGCATCATTATGAATACGCTGCGTTATGCGACCGAAATCCGCAACCCCGAAGACCTCAAGCTGCCGGGCCATTCCGGCATCACCGACAAGGAGCTGAAGATGGCCCTGTCGCTGGTGGAGGAAATGAGCGAGAAGTGGAACCCCAAGGGATACCACGACACCTACCGCGAAGACGTGCTCAAACTGGTCGAGAAGAAAGTCAAAGCCGGCCAGACCCACACGCTGACCGAGCCGACCGGCGAAGCACCGGTGCCCAAAGCCAGCAACGTGGTCGACCTGGTCGCCTTGCTGAAGCAAAGCCTGGGATCGAAAGGCCGCTCCGCAGCCGCCACTACCGAGGAGGAAGAGGACGAGGAAGAAGCAGCGCCACGCGCACCGCGCGCGCGCCGCAGCACCAGCACCGGCGCCAGCAAGGCTCGCAGCACCAGTTCCTCGCGCTCCACATCGTCGGCCAAGCCCGCCGCCAAACGCACCAGCACAGCCAAGAGCTCCGCCAAGTCCACCAGCACGCGCCGCAAGGCCGCCTAGCCTAGCCTGCCGCGCCGATTGCCTTCATCGCCGGCGCCAGGCCGACAGCGGCTTTCGCATAATCGGCCCACGGCGTATTGCCGACATCCAGCCGCGTATGCGCCGTCGCCACGGTCCAATGATCGCCGCCGCGCAAGCCGGCCAGTTCGTCCCAGCCGACGGGGACCGATATGCCGAGCCCCGGCCGCGCGCGGGCAGACCACGCGGCGACGGTCGTCGCGCCGCGTCCATTCCGCAGGTAATCGATGAAGATCTTCCCGACCCGGTTTTTCGGCCCGCTTTTGACCGCAAACCTGTCCGGCAGCGTCGCTGCCATATGCTCCACCACCTGCTTGCTGAATGCTTTCACAGTGTCCCATTCATAGTATGGCTTGATCGGCACCACCACATGCAAGCCCTTGCCGCCACTGGTCTTGAGGAAGCACGGCAGCCCCAATTCATCCAGGAAGGCGTGCACCAGCTGCGCCGCTTCTTGCATCTGCGCCCATTCCACCCCACTGCCTGGGTCGAGGTCGAACAGGATGCGGTTTGGCTTCTCGTAGGTGCGGCCGGATGCATTCTGCGTGTGGAATTCGATCACATTGAACTGGGCCGCCGCCAGCAGGGCCTGGGTGGTGGCCACTTCCAGCATCGGCGGATGATCGGGGTCAAGCTCGCGCGGAAACTCCTTCAATCCTTTCAGCTTGCTGACATCGGCGTGCTTCTGGAAGAACAGCTCGGCGCCAACGCCTTCCGGCGCGCGCAGCAGCGCCACGGGACGGCCCCTGGTGTGCTCCAGCATCAGATCGGCGACCAGGGCGTAATAGCGCACCACGTCGATCTTCTTCATGCCGCTGGCCGGGTCGACCAGCCGGTCCGGATTGGTGACCTTGAGTGAGGCGGGCAGTTTGCTATGCACGGTTTCCTCCTCCACATGAGCCGCCACTTCGCGGCTGATTTCGCCGGCTTTCTTATCCTTGCGCAGGCCCTGGAAGACGGAATGACGGATTGAACCGCCGCGCGTCCATTCGCCGAAGCTGACTTCCGCCACCAGTTGCGGCTTGACCCAATGCGCCTTGCGGGCAATGGCTTTGCTGGCCGCAAACGGACTCGCGTCGGCCTTCAGGCGCTTCAGTTTATCCGCAAGGTCGCGCAGGGTCTTGTCATTGAATCCGGTACCGACGTTGCCGGCGTAATTCAGCTCGCCATCCTTGCCGTAGACGCCGAGCAGCAGCGAACCGATGCCCGTGCGGCTTCCCTGCGGGTCAGTGTAGCCGCCAATGACGAATTCCTGGCGCTGGGCGCATTTGAGTTTGATCCAGTCGCGCGAGCGGCGCTCGGTGTAGGTGGAGTCGCGGCGTTTGCCTATGACGCCTTCAAGGCCCATCTTGCAGGCGGCGGCCAGCATTTCGTCGGGAGAGGCCTGCAGGATGGCGCTCAGGCGCACCGTGTCGCCCTTGACCTTGGCCATCGCAGCTTCGAGCCTGACGCGGCGCTCCTCAAGCGGCAGCCCACGCAAGTCCTCACCGTCAAGGTAAGGTGCGTCGAACAGGAAGTAGACGATGTCTTTCGTCCGCTGGCCATCGAAGGCTTGCTGCAGCAGGCCGAAATCGGGCCGTCCTTCTTCGTTGTGGACCACTATTTCGCCGTCGTACCAGCCGTCCGGCAGCCTGGCCTTGGCCAGCGCTGCGCGCAGTGGTTCGAGCTTGTGCGTCCAGTCGTTGCGGTTGCGGGTGTGCAGGGTTATCTCGCCGTCTTCGATGCGGGCCAGCAGGCGGTAACCATCGTATTTGACCTCGAACAGCCAGTCGTCCGGCGTGGCAGGCGGACCATCGACCAGGGTCGCCAGCTCGGGTTCCAGCTCCTTGGGCAGGCGTTTGACGCGCGGGGCTGCAGGCTTTTCCGCAACCGGGGCGGCCGCCACCGGGCCAAGCGACTTGACGCTGTCCGGCATTTCGTCCACCACGCTGAACTCCGCGGCAGGACGGACGTATTCATCCTTCTCCTTGATCAGCAGCCAGGGCTCCTTGTCTTCCCCCTTGCCGCGCATGCGCACCAGTGCCCAGCGGCCGTGCATCTTGTGGCCGTGCAGGTTGAACACCAGCTTGCCCGCCCGGTAGCCCTTGCGAGGGTCGTCGACAGGCTCCCAGGTGCCGCGGTCCCAGATGATGACCTTTCCCGCGCCGTACTGCTTCTCCGGAATCGTGCCTTCGAACTCGTTATAGGAAATCGGATGGTCCTCGACGTGCACCGCCATGCGCTTGTCATGGGTGTCGTAACTCGGCCCTTTTGGCACTGCCCAGCTCTTCATGGTGCCGTCGAGCTCAAGGCGGAAGTCGTAGTGCAGGCGGCGCGCCCAATGTTTCTGGATAACGAAGGCCAGCCGCCCCCGTCCCGGCTGGCCTCCCTCTGCGGGTTCCGGCGTGATGCTGAAGTCCCGCTTCGCCTTGTAAGTCTTGAGTGCGTCCGTCATGGGAACACTGTACGGGCAGCGCCGCGCCGGCACGGTTATCTGGCGCACTTTGTAAGCAGTTTTGGCAGATGTAACCATGTGTAAAGGCCGTCAACTAGCGCGACTTTGGCATCGTTTTTAGGCTCAGTGACACGGCAATAGTGCACGACACCCTGAACGATTTACCCAATTTCTCTCCGAGGAGCTTGACCATGAAGAAGACCATCGCCACCCTGATCGCCGGCCTGTTCGCAACCGCTGCCTTCGCCCAAGCCCCGGCTGCCGGCGGCCACGCAGCCAAACCTGCCGCTGCCCCGATGCCTGCTGCTACCGCAGCCGCACCGGCAACGCCAGCAACTCCAGCTGTTCCAGCTACCCCGGCTGTTCCTGCCGAAAAAGGCAGCAAGGCGACTCCTGCAACTCCTGCTACCCCAGCCGTAGCTGCTACCCCAGCTTCCTCGGCCACCGCTGCTGCCCCGGCCGCATCGCACGAGCACTCCAGCGCCACCAAGGAAGTGAAAAAGACCAAGCACTCCAAGAAAACCGCTGCATCCAAAGAAGTAGCCGCTGCCAAGGAAGCCGCACCGGCTAAGTAATCCAGACCGCCGGTTCCCCAGCCGCCAGCGCGCCTCCCGAATCCGCCTCCAAACCGGAATGGCGCGCTGGCCGAGCGGGGACCAATCGCGGCATCTTTCTCCCGGCCTGGCAGGCTTCTCCGCTGACCAGGCGGGCTTTTTAGTCGGTGCCAGGTCTGTCATTCGGACAGGGAGGCCACATCTTTGAGGCTCCTCAAAGCATTGAGAAAGAATTCGCTTAGCGCCACTCTAAGTTGAGTAAGCGCAATTAAGTCTGATTGCGAACGAATTACTCTCGTTCCATGACCCGACCTCTGCGAATCGAACTCGACAACTCGCTATATCACATCACTGCGCGTGGCGACCGCAAGGGCGCAATCTATCTGTCTGATAATGATCGGCTCACTTGGCTTTCTCTCCTCGGGGAGACATGCGAGCGGTTCAACTTTTCGGTTCGCGCTTACTGCCAGATGACCAACCACTTTCATATTCTTCTCGAGGCCATCACTGGGGAGCTCGGCCGAGGCATGTGTCATCTAAATGGAAAATACTCGCGCTACTTCAACCGTGCGCATGGCCTCGTGGGGCATGTTTTTCAGGGTAGGTACAAAGCCATCCTCTGCCAAAGCGATATGTACCAGGATGAGCTCTGCCGCTATATCGAACTCAATCCCGTTCGAGCAAAGATTGTCGCGCACCCGCTTAACTGGCTATGGAGCAGCCATGCGGCAATTATGGGAGTTGTCGACTGCCCCAAGTGGCTGCATTCCGATATCGTCCTCGCTCATTTCGGTGATAACCAAGCACACGCGAGGCGTGCCTATCAAGACTTTGTGATGGCCGGCATAGGCGGTGAGAGCCCCTTGACAGCAGTATCAAATCATTTAATTCTAGGTGACGAAAATTTCCAGGCTCGCATCGTTGGCCTGCCTATCGAAGGGGATCCTTTCGAAATCAAGCGAGCACAGCGACGCGCCGTCACCCGTCCCCTGCACGACTATTTCGCCGAGTATCGGAATACCAAGGAGGCGATGGCTCGGGCCTATTTCTCTCTCGGCTATTCGATGTCTGAAATCGCCCGCCATGCAGGGGTCTCGGTTAAGACTGTCAGCCGAGCGATTTGCCAGTTCAAAGAAATCGTGAAGAGACCTTGAGTAATCTCAATCGTGTGCCCTAGCTGTCCGAATGACAGACCTGGCACCGACTTTTGGCGCCTGATCCGCCGGCGAAACCAAAGGCAAGTTAATTAAGGCTTTTCGCTGGCGAGGCGGGTTTCGAGGCGCTTGCGGCCGGCTTCGACGATGGTGCGGCAGCCTTTTGCGTCAACGTAGGCGACGCTGCCTTCTTTCGCTGCGCGCTGCTGGCGGCCCCACATGTCGTTGACTTCCGGATGCGCGGCAATTGCGATGTCGCAGGCCAGGCTCTCGACGGTGGCGAAGCTGCCACGAAGTTGGGCAACAACCTCGGGGTGGTCGGTGAACCGATAGCTGTCGGCCGATACGGCAGTCACGCTGTCGACAAACGCTACGTTCTTGCACTGCCCTGCTTCGCAAGCTTGCCAGGTCCAGGAAGTGCCGCCTGGCGTATGGCCAGGGGTGCTATGAGCTGTTACTGCCAGCGGTCCAAGTTTGATCACTTCACCATCTGCCACGCCGCGCACTTTTGCCGATCCAGGGAAGTTCGACAGGCTGCCGAACTGCGGGTCGATTTTCGGTGATACGCCGGTCCGCATGGCTTCCGCGTTGGCCGCACCGGCCAGCACCGTGGCGCCGGTCAGCTTTTGCAGCGCCGAGATGCCGCCCGCATGGTCCTCATGCGAATGGGAGCTGAGGATGTACTTCACGTCCTCCAGCTTATAGCCCATGGTCCGGATGTTGGCTGCCACGACTTCGGCGCCTTTGGCCGTCGTGCCGTCGACCAGGATATGACCTTGCGGCGACGTTACCAGGATAGCGCTGATGCCGCCAGTGCCTACATAGTGCGTGTTGCCGTAGATTGTGAATGGCTTTTGCGGCGAGCTCCATTCGCGGTCTTGCGCGTTGGCGACGGTCGCGAAGGCGGCCAGGATGAGGGATGCGATGACCTTCATTTTTCTCCTTTGGTGGTGATGTACAGGCCGGAGTGCATTTGCGACCCACGGTCGCCACGCCGGTAACTGCGGTAAATGGGTTCGTCGGCTGCATCGCGTGCGCAGCATGTGCAGCCGCCGACATGTTCGATTTCTTCAACCCCTGCGCCGCGCAACTGGTACTCGGCAATGGCACGCAGGTCGAGGTGGCGGTAGGTCGGCAGAACGACATCGCGTGGCAAGGCATGGAAGCGCTGCGCGAAATCTTCGGCCAGTTCTTCGCTCACCTCATAGCAGGATGCGCAAATGGTCGGGCCGACGGCGGCAACAACCGGCGCGCCCTCGCCCATTGCCGCCAGCGCCGCGGGAATGATCCCGTCGTACAGCCCACGCCAGCCCGCGTGAACCGCAGCGACCTGGGAGCCATCGCGGCGTGCCAGCAGCAAAGGTATGCAATCGGCTGTGATGATGCTGACTGGCAGCCCTCTCACGGCGGTGTGGAAGCCATCGGCCTCGCCGGCCTGCTGCTGCGGCTCATGAATCGCGGCGATGGAAGTGCCATGCACCTGGCGCTTTGCCGGCCTTATTTCCCAGACAGATGCCAGCTCGAGCGGAACAAGCGCGGACGCGCTGCCGAATCCATGCCGAATGCCGGGAATACTGCTTAGAAGACTGCTTGTGACCATTTTAGCCTTTGTGTGACATTTGTCGCAATCATAGGCTGATCCCGGCCGATTTGCAAGCGTGCATTGGCAATGGTGCGCTGGTGTTAGTTTGCTCGGGCGATTTTTTCGCAGACGTGGCTGCCGGCAGCAAACGACAGCGTGCCTACATATTCAGCCTTATGGTCGTAGCGGGCGGAATAGCCCTGCTTGCAGAACATGACGGTCCCTTCGAAATCGGCCGGCATCTTGCGCCATCCTTGTCCAGCAAGGATGCTATCGGTCTGCTGCGTCGGAATATCCGAGCCGCCAAGGTAGGTTCTCGCCACCCATCGCTGTTTTCCAGCAATTGTGATCGCCGGGCAAATGCCATCGGTGTACAGCCCGGCGCAGAACTCTTTCAACGATTGGGAAACGAAGTCTTTCGCTTCAGGCCCGAGCGCTCGCGTGTTCAGTACGGGATCCGGGTAGAAGGCCAGGTAGGACCAGACGACAACGAAGACGGTGAACAGTGAAAGCGCCACCTTGTGTAATAAGGGCATTTGATCGGGAGTGCAAGCCAAAGCACGTGATTATACGTTGACTTCCCTGGGCAAAAAAAAACGGCGCCCGCGTATGCGGAGCGCCGTTAAGGGCTGATCGATATTGTTTAGTTCCAGTCGCCGCCCAGGGAACGGATCAAGGCTACGGTCGTCACCGCGCGGTCGCCGCGCAGTTGGACGGCGTTGCGTTCGACGGCTGCCAGGTTGCGCTGTGCGTCCAGCAGGTCCAGGTAGCTGGAACGGCCGGCGTCGTACAGCTTCTGCGCCAGGTCGGCCGAACGGCGGGCCGAGACCAGGGCTTCGTCGATCTGCGCAGTCTGGCCGCCCAGGATGCGCAGGCCGGCCAGGTTGTCTTCCACCTCGGCGAAAGCGCCCAACACCGTCTGGCGGTAGCCCGCAACCGATTCTTCCAGCGCTGCTTCGCTGCGCTTGACGTTGTTGCTGTTACGGCCGCCATCGATCAACGGCATCGACAGCAAGGCGCCCAGCACCCACGAGCGGCTGCTCCACTTGAACACGTCGCTGAAGTGGCCGGCTGCGCCGCCGCCATTGGCGGTGATGTTCAGCGCCGGGAACATGGCCGAACGCGCAACGCCGATGCGGGCGTTCGACGCTTCCATCGCTTTCTGTGCGGCGGCGATGTCAGGACGGCGTTCCAGCAGCGCGGACGGCACGCCGGTCGGGATCGCAGGCAGCAGAGTCGAATCCAGCAGCGGGCTGTTGCCCGCCGTGTAGGCTGCCGCCGGCTTGCCCAACAGGACTGCCAGCGCATGCTCGGTGGTGGCGCGGCGGCGTTGCAGGCCGATCGCTTCCGAGCGGGTGGTCGACAACTCGGTCTTGGCGCGGGAGAGGTCGAATTCACCAATGTCGCCCAGGTCGAAACGACGCTGGTTGACCTTTACACTCTCTTCACGCAAACGGACCGTCTGCTCCACAGTCGCCAATTCGGCGTCCGTGGCGCGCAGGCGGAAATAGGTCTGTGCCACGTCGGCCTGCAGCGACAGCAGGACGGAGCGGTAATTCGCTTCCACCTGCGCGGCGTCGCCACGGGCCGCGGCCACATTGCTCGATACGCGGCCGAACAGGTCCACTTCATAGCTCGCCGTCAGGTTCGCGTTGTAAGTGGTCTGCGGCGCAATGTCGGTACTGGCCGGCACACCCAGCGACAGGGCCGAATTGCGGGCACGCTGGGCGCCAACGCCCACGCCGATTTGCGGAATGCGGTCCGCTTCGGCGATGCCGGCGATGGCGCGTGCCTGCTTGACGCGGGCGGCCGCAACGGCCAGGTTGGCGTTGTTGCGGGTCGCTTCGGCGATCAGCTCATTCAGGGCCGGGTCGCTGAAGGCCAGCCACCACTCGCCGCGCGGCTGGCGCTCGGCGTTCTGGGCAGGCTTCCAGCTGGTGCCGTCTTCGGCAGTCATCACCTGCGGCTCCTTGAAGGCGGCCGGGGTGTCGACTTGCGGTTGCTTGAATTCAGGCGCGGCGCATGCCGTCAGCAGCAGCGCTGCCAGCAGCGGGGCCACACCCTTTGCAATCATACTTTTCATTAATGGGTCCCTTCCAGTTGCGGGGCGGTATCCGCCGCCGGGGATTTCTTCTCAAGGCGCTTGGCCAGGGTGCGCAGCAGGACGTAGAACACTGGTGTCAGGAACAGGCCGAAGAAGGTTACGCCCAGCATGCCGGCGAACACCGCCACACCCATTGCATGACGCATTTCAGCACCTGCACCAACCGAGAACACCAGCGGTACTACACCCATGATGAAGGCGATCGACGTCATCAGGATCGGGCGCAGACGCAGGCGGCAGGCTTCCAGCGCCGCTTCCAGGATGGTGCGGCCATGGTCTTCCAGTTCCCGCGCAAACTCCACGATCAGGATCGCATTCTTCGACGCCAACCCGACCAGCACGAACAAGGCAATCTGCGTGAACACGTTGTTGTCGCCGCCGGTCAGCTTGACGCCGATCAGGGCGCACAGGATCGACATCGGCACGATCAGGATCACGGCCAGCGGCAGGGTCCACGATTCGTACTGGGCAGCCAGCACCAGGAACACCAGCAGCACGCACAGCGGGAACACGTAGATCATGGTGTTACCGGCCAGGATTTCCTGGTAGGTCAGCTCGGTCCATTCGTAGCCCATCCCTTTCGGCAGGGTCGCCTTGGTGATTTCTTCCAGCGCAGCCTGGGCCTGGCCGGACGAGAAGCCTGGAGCCGGGGCGCCGTTGATCTCGGCCGATACGTAGGCGTTGTAGCGCTCCACGCGGTCAGGGCCGTAGCTGTCTTTCACGCGCATCAGCGAGGACAGCGGAATCATCTCGCCTTTGCTGTTGCGGACCTTCAGCTGTGCGATCTGCTCGGCTTGCGATCGGAACGGAGCGTCAGCCTGCACGCGCACCTGGTAAGTGCGGCCAAACTGGTTGAAGTCGTTCACGTACAGCGAGCCAAGGTTGATCTGCAAGGTCTGGTAGATGGTCTGCAGCGGCACGCCCAGTTGCTTGGCTTTGGCGCGGTCGATGTCCGCGAACAGCTGCGGCACATTGATCTGGAAGCTGGAGAACACACCGGCCAGGCGCTTGTCCTGCCAGGCTTTCATCTGGATCGCCTGCACGGTCTTGTACAGTTCATCGTAGCCGGCGTTGTTGCGGTCCTCAATCATCATCTTGAAGCCGCCGGTGGTACCCAGGCCGTTCACTGGCGGTGGTGGGAACACCATCACGAACGCGTCCTGCACGGCGCCCATGCGCTTGTTGATCTCCGCTGCGATGGCCGCACCCGATTGCGACGGGTCGGTACGCTCGTGGAACGGCTTCAGCGTGGTGAATACGATACCGGCGTTCGGCGCATTGGTGAAGCCGTTGATCGACAGGCCCGGGAAGGCAACCGAAGCGTCCACGCCAGGGATTTCCTTGGCGATGTCGGACATCTTGCGGATCACCTGCTCGGTGCGTTCCAGCGATGCGGCGTCAGGCAGCTGGGCGAAGCCCACCAGGTATTGCTTGTCCTGGCCCGGCACGAAGCCGCTCGGCACGACCTTGAACATGATGCCCGCGGCGGCAGCCAGCACCAGGTACACGACGATGGATGCGGACTTGCGCTTCAGTACGCCCTGCACGCCGGTTTCATAGCTGTGCGAAGCGCGGTTGAAGAAGCGGTTGAACCAGGCGAAGAAGCGGCCGAAGATCTTGTCCATCACGCGGGTCAGCGCATCCTTCGGCGCGTCGTGCGGGCGCAGCAGCGATGCCGACAGGGCCGGGGCCAGGGTCAGCGAGCACAGTGCCGAAATGACGGTCGAAATGGCGATGGTCAGCGCGAACTGGCGGTAGAACTGGCCGGTCAGGCCGGACACGAAGGCGATCGGCACGAACACGGCGCACAGCACCAGGGCGATAGCGATAATCGGGCCGGAGACTTCTTTCATGGCCTGGATGGTCGCATCGCGGGCCGACAGGCCGTTGGCGATATTACGCTCGACGTTCTCCACCACCACGATCGCATCGTCGACCACGATACCGATGGCCAGCACAAGGCCGAACAGCGACAGCGTATTGATCGAGAAGCCGAAGCCGATCATCACCGCGAAGGTACCGACGATCGATACAGGCACCGCCAGCAGCGGGATGATCGATGCGCGCCAGGTCTGCAGGAAGATGATCACCACGATCACCACCAGGGCCACTGCTTCCAGCAGGGTGTGGATCACGGACTTGATCGACTCGCGCACGAACTGGGTCGGGTCGTACACGATGTCGTATGCCACGCCTTCAGGGAAGTCCTTCTTCAGTTCTTCCATCTTGGCGCGCACGTTGGCCGACAATTCCAGCGCATTGCTGTTCGGGGCTTCGAAGATACCCAGGCCCACTGCGGACTTGTTGTTCAGCAGCGAACGCAGCGAGTAGCTGTTGGAGCCCATTTCGATGCGGGCCACGTCCTTCAGGCGGGTCAGCGCGCCGTCTTCATTGGTCTTGACGATGATCTCGCCAAATTCCTCGACGGAGCTCAGGCGGCCCTGGGTGTTGACGGTCAGCTGGAAGTCGGCCGACTTGGACGGCGCAGCGCCGATCACACCGGCAGCCACCTGCACGTTCTGCTCGCGGATCGCATCGACCACGTCGGACGCGGTCATATTGCGGCCTGCGACCTTCTGCGGGTCGAGCCAGACGCGCATGGCATAGTCGCCGGCGCCGAAGATCTGCACGTCGCCCATGCCTGGAATACGGGCCAGCTGGTCTTTCACGTTCAGCACGCCGTAGTTGCGCAGGTACAGGTCGTCGTAGCGGCCATTCGGCGACAGCAGGTGGACCACCATCGTCAGGTTAGGCGAAGACTTCACCGTGGTCACGCCGATCTGGCGCACTTCTTCCGGCAGGCGTGGCAAGGCGCGCTGCACGCGGTTCTGCACCGCGGTTTCAGCCTTGTCGACGTCGGTGCCGATCTTGAAGGTCACGGTCAGCATCAGCGCGCCATCGGAGGTGTTTTGCGAGGACATGTACAGCATGTTCTCGACACCATTGATCTGCTCTTCGAGCGGCGCGGCGACGGTTTCCGCAATCACTTTCGGGTTCGCGCCCGGGTAGACGGCGCGCACCACGACGGATGGCGGCACCACTTCCGGGTATTCGGAGACGGGCAGCTTGAAGATCGAGATCAAGCCCGCTACGAAGACAATGATCGATAGAACCGCCGCGAAGATCGGTTTATCGACAAAGAAGCGTGAAAAATTCATGGATTATTCCTTGGTTTTCTTGGCATCGGCGGCGGCCACTTTTTCTGCTGCCATCGGGTCAAAGGTCATGTCGACCATTTGCGGCGTGATCGGCGCACCAGGGCGCACGCGCTGCAGGCCGTTGACGACGATCTTTTCGCCGGCTTTCAGGCCGTCGCGCACCACGCGCAGGCCTTCGATGTTCGGGCCCAGCACCACAGGACGGTATTCCGCCTTGTTTTCTGCGCCCACCACGAACACGAACTTGCGGTTCTGGTCAGTACCGACGGCGCGGTCGTTGATCAGCAGCGAAGTGCGGGTAGCAGTGCCGCCGTCCAGCTGGACGCGGGCGAACAGGCCGGGCACCAGGGCTCGGTCCTTGTTGTCGAAGGTGGCGCGCATGCGTACGGAGCCGGTGCGGGTGTCGAGCTGGTTGTCGACGAATTCCAGCTTGCCCTCATGCGGGAAGCCTGCTTCGTTGGCCAGGCCGACCTTCACGGTCACCGGCTGGCCCTTGTAGGCCTGGCCGCCGACGCGCAGGAAGGTGTCTTCGTCGCCGTCGAAGCTGGCGTAGATCTTGTCCAGCGAAACCACGCTGGTCAGCACGGCGTTCGGGTCCACCAGGTTGCCGAGGGTGATCTCTGCCTTCGACACGCGGCCGTTGATCGGCGACGTTACCTGGGTGTAGGACAGGTTCAGGCGCGCTGCTTCCGCTGCCGAAGCGGCGGCGCGGGCGGTTGCGTCCAGTTCCTTCAGTGCCGATGCACGCTCGTCGAATTCGCGCTGGGCGATGGCTTTATCGGCCAGCAGCTTTTCGGCACGGGCCAGCTCCAGCTTGGCCAGGTCGGCCTTGGCGCGCGCCGAATTGGCGGCGGCGTCGGCGCGGCTGGCTTCAGCCTGGAATGGGCGTGGATCGATCACGAACAGCACATCCCCTTTTTTCACCTCGCTGCCAGGCTTGAAGTTCACCGCGGTGATGAAGCCGCTGACGCGTGGACGGATTTCCACATGGTCGATGGCTTCCAGGCGGCCGGAAAATTCCTGGGTTTCGGCGACGGACTTCTGCACGACGACGGCAGCCGATACTGGCGGGCCGCCTGCTGCAGGCGCCTGGCTTTCGGCCGGCTTGCTATTGGCGTTGCAACCGGACAGGATGGCCGCCGCCAGCCCGCCCATCGCCAATGCGGCAACCAGCGGCCGCACAAGAGTGGACATTTGATTCATCTTTTTCATTGTTAACCTCTTGGGGGTGAAAATTAGTGGGAAATTTGAGCAAAAAGGGGCCCATGTGCCTCGCAGGCACTTTTTTCTGAACTTCTGTTTTATTGATACAGCCTTACACTGCGGGCGTTTCCGGCCCGTCGATGGCGCTGATAAAACTGGCCATCTCTTTCAGTGCAAAGCCCCTGCACGCGCATTCATTCCTGGCTCCCGGCTCCTGCAATGGCGCCGGTGGCATGCGTCTGACTGTTGTCTTTACTCCGCAGGCGATCAGTTTCGCCCCGTATTGTTCTGCTTCGTCCCGTAAGGGGTCGTCCTCGGCCGACAGGATCAGGGCCGGCGGTAAATTTTTCAGCCGGCTCGATTGCAGCGGCGACGCGTAAGGGTGGGCGCGGTCGGCGGCATTCGGCAGGTAGCCGCGGTAGGCAGCGGCGCAGTTATTCGCTACCTTCATCTGGTCCGGACAGTTCGGCAGCTCGCGCATCGAACAGGTGGACAGGCCAGGATCCAGCATCGGCATGATCAGGATCTGCCCTGCCAGTGCCGGGCCGCCGCGGTCGCGCGCCATCAGCGCCGACACGGCTGCCAGGTTGGCGCCCGCTTCGATGCCGGCGGTCAGCAGCTGCTTGCCGCTCCAGGCCAGCTTGGCCTTGTTCTTCTTGGCCCAGGCCAGCACGGCGTGGGCATCTTCCACCGCCGCCGGAAACGGGCTGACGGTGGCCAGGGTGTAATTGGTAGCCAGGATCACGTGGCCAGGATTGCACGTGACCAGGTGGCGCAGGAATTCGTCCGCCTCCTCCAGGTCGCCGGCCACAAAGCCGCCACCGTGGAAGAAAACGATCAGCGCGTCGCGCTTGGCGGACGAATTCCCGGCCAGGTACAGGCGTGCGGCGAGCGGGCCCTGGGCTCCGCGCACTTCCAGTTCGCGGATCGCCAGGTCCGCCGGCGCCTGCGCCGTCATTCTTTCGCCTCCGAGCTGGCCGAAGCCAGCAAGGTGCGCGCCGGCGCCGCGCCAAAGCCGACTTGCGCGCCGTACGAGTATTCGTCGGTATACAGGACGCCTGCCAGGGCGATCGCGCCCAGCGCCAGCGATACCATTGCAAAGAATCCATCCCGGTTACTCATGACTGCTCCTTTTCTGTGTTACCGAAAGCCACTTTAAACTTTCCCACCGCGGGAGGGTCAAGGGCTTTTTTATGCTGCAATACGGTAATAATAAACTTCCACTAGAATAAGAAAAATACATTAATGTTGAATTGATTGTTCAGAATCTCGAACAATGAAGGCGGACTCATGAATAAGCTCCAAGCAATGGAAGTGTTCGTACAGGTGGTGGACGCCGGCGGCTTTACGCGCGCGTCGGAAACCCTGCAGCTGCCCAAGGCCACCGTCTCCACCCTGGTGGCCGGCCTGGAATCGGCGCTGTCGGTCAAGCTGCTGCACCGGACCACGCGCCACGTTTCCGTCACTGCCGACGGTGCTGCCTACTATGAAAGATGCCTGCGCATCCTGGCCGACGTGAAGGATGCCGAGGAATCGCTGTCGCGCACCCGCCTGAGCCCGAGCGGCCGGCTGCGGGTCGACGCGCCGACCGGGCTGGCCAACGAAATCCTGGTGCCGGCCCTGCCTTCATTCTTTGAACAATACCCGGATATCCAGCTCGAACTGGGCTGCAGCGACCGTCCGGTCGATTTGATCGAGGAAGGCGTCGATTGTGCAGTGCGGGGTGGCCAACTGGCCGATTCCACCCTGATTGCGCGGCGCGTCGGAGTGCTCAATTTTGTGACCTGCGCGGCGCCCTCCTACCTGGAACGCTTCGGCACCCCGATCCACCCGCGCGACCTGGAACGGCACCGCTGCGTGAACTATTTTTCGTCCAAGACTGGCAAAATATACAACTGGGACTATTCGCGCGACGGCGAGCGCATCGAAATGGCTCTGCCGGGGGTGGTGGCCCTGAACGATTCCAACGCCTACCTGCAGGCCGGGCTGGCGGGACTGGGCATTATCATGATGACCGATGTGCAACTGGGCAGCCATGGCGCCGATGGCCGCCTGGTTCGCGTGCTGGAAGACTGGGTGACCGACCCGCTGCCGATCCACGTGGTGTACCCCCAGAACCGCCACCTGTCGGCCAAGGTGCGGGTGTTCGTTGAATGGGTGGCGGACCTGATGGCCAGCCATCCCCAAATGCGGCTGCGGCCCCTGGCCGCTTCCCTCCCTGTGGAGTTGACTGTATGACCGAACGACTGGTTTTCCTTGACCGCGACAGCATCATTGCCGATATACGGCGCCCCGCGTTTACCCATGAATGGACCGAGTATCCCGCCTCCACTGCAGCCGAGGCTATCGAGCGCCTGCAGGGAGCAAGCATCGCCATCACGAACAAGGTGCCGCTGCGCGCCGAGGCGCTGGCTGCCCTGCCCGGCCTGAAAATGATTGCGGTGGCAGCCACCGGCACCGATATCATCGACCTCGCGGCAGCACGCGAGCGCGGCATCGTGGTATCGAATATCCAGGGCTACGCCCATGCTGCCGTGCCGGAACACACCTTCGCCCTGGTCCTGGCGCTGCGCCGCCAGCTGCTGGCCTATCGCGCCGACGTCGAAGCGGGCCTGTGGGAAAAGTCGCCGCGCTTCTGCCTGTTCCACCACCCGATCCGCGACCTGCACGGCAGCCGCCTCGGCCTCCTGGGATATGGCGCGCTGGGCCGGCAAGTGGCCCACCTTGGCCGCGCCTTCGGCATGGAGGTAGTCGTGCATACCCGCACACCGACCGATGATCCCGGTGTCCGCAACGTGAGCTGGGATGAACTGCTGGAGACCTCCGACATACTGAGCCTGCATGCGCCGCTGACCGATGCCACCCGCAATATCATCGGCGCCGCCGAACTGGCGCGCATGAAGCCAAGCGCGATCCTGGTGAATACTGCCCGTGGCGGCCTGGTGGACGAAGCGGCACTGGCCGAAGCCTTGCAGGGAGGCGTGATAGCGGGCGCCGGGTTTGACGTGCTGACGAAAGAGCCGCCGGTGCCGGACAATCCCCTGCTGCGCCTGCGGCTGCCGAACTTCCTCCTCACTCCCCACTCGGCCTGGGCCAGCGGCCAGGCCATGCAGGAACTGGCCGACCAGTTGATCGACAATATGGAAGCCTTCATCGCAGGCCGCCCGGCCAACCGCGTCGCATGAAGCGCGCGCGCTCCAAGGTCGGAATCGGGACCTACCTGGCCATTGCCTTCTGCGTGCTGGCGATCACGATGGGCGCAATATTGGGCGTCATCATCGCACGTACTGCCGGCAACCAGGTCAAGGAAGATATTGGCAGCGCCTTGTCCGACCTCGCGCTGCAGGCAGCGGACAAGCTTGATCGCAATATGTTCGAGCGCTACCGGGAGGTGCAATTGCTGGCACAACGTCCCGACATGGGCGCAGCTGCCGCACAGGCGGCCCGCCGCGCGACGCTGGATCAGCACCAGGGCAGCTATCCTCACTACGCCTGGCTTGGCATCACCAACCGCGAAGGCAAGGTCCTGGCCGCCAGTGGCGGCCTGCTGGAGGGATCTGACGTCAGCGGGCGCCCCTGGTACCGCAATGCACAGGCCGGCAACTTTGTCGGTGACGTGCACGAGGCCGTCATGCTGGCCAAAGTACTGCCGGCGCAAGGGAACCAGCCGCTACGCCTGGTCGACCTGGCATTTCCCCTTGCAGACGGCAGCGGGGTGCTTGGCGCCCACCTGTCGTGGCAATGGGCGCGCGAGCTTGAGCGCTCGGTGATCGAACCGGCCAGCTCGCACCGCCAGGTGCAGGCCATCATCGTCGACGCCCAAGGCAAGGTCCTGCTTGGGCCGGACGAGCTGCTGGCAAAGACTTTGCCGCTGCCGGCC
This sequence comes from uncultured Duganella sp., assembly GCA_946482635.1. The sequence continues at coordinate 7,272 of CAMLSG010000010.1, read as the reverse complement.
AAAGCCACCGGCTACCAGGTCGAGCGCTGGCCCGATGGGGTCGAATACCTGGTCGGCTATGCGCGCACGCGGGGGCATTCCAGCTACCCCGGCCTGGGCTGGACCGTGCTGGTACGCCAGAGCGTCGACACCGCTTGGGCGCCGGTGCGCGCCCTGCAGCGGCATGCCCGCTGGTTGGGCATAACCTTGGCCGCCCTGTTCCCCTTGCTGGCCTTCCCGCTGGCGCGCCGTATCGCCCGGCCATTGAGCGAGCTGGCCGACGCCGCCGACCGCATCCGCCGCGGCGAGGCTGCCGAATTGCCGCACCTGGCGCCTTACGCCGAGGTGCAGGCGCTGTCGCGCACGCTGAACTCGCTGGTCGCCAACTTGGAGGGCCGCGTCAGCGCCCGCACCCGCCAGTTGCGCGAGGCCATGCAGCGCATTGCCGCCATCATCGAGACGGCGCAGGACGCCTTTGTCGCCGTCGGCCCGGACGGCACCATCACGGACTGGAATCCGGCCGCCCAGCACATGTTCGGCTGGTCGCGCGAAGAGGCCGTGGGCAAGAGCTATATCGAGATGCTGGTGCCGCAGCGCTTCCGCGCACAGCAGGAGGCTGCACTTGCCGCCGCCCGCGGCAGCGAAGCACCCGATTTCGGCCGCCGCGTGCAGCGTACCCTGATTCGCCGCGATGGCGAGGAATTGACGGTGGAGGCCAGCATCAGCCGCCCGGCCAACGGCCTGTTCTGCGTTTTCCTGCACGATATTTCCGAGCGCCGCCAAGTCGAAGAAATGAAGAGTGAATTCATCGCGACTGTCTCGCACGAACTGCGCACCCCGATGACCTCGATCCGCGCTTCGCTGTCGATGCTGGTCGACGGCGGCGCCGGCGAGTTGCCGCCCGACGTGCAGCACCTGGTCAACATCGCCTACCAGAGCAGCGAACGGCTGGTGCGCCTGGTGAACGACATCCTGGACATCGAGAAGATCGAAGCGGGCAAGATGGAGTTCCGCAGCGACGAACTGGAGATCGCACCGCTGCTCGACGAAGCCATCGACGCGGTGCGCGGCAGCGCGGCGCAGCGCCCGGTGGCACTGGAGCGCACGGGCAGCGGCCGTGGCCTGCGCGTGCGCGGCGATCATGACCGACTGGTACAACTGCTGGTCAACCTGCTGTCGAACGCCATCAAGTATTCGCCGCAATACAATTCCGTCACGCTCGATTGCAGCGCGGTGCCGGCAGGCGTCCGCCTGTCGGTCAGCGACAATGGCCCCGGGATTCCGGAAGCTTTCCAGGCGCGCGTCTTTGCGAAATTCGCACAGGCCGACAGCTCGGATACGCGCCTGAAAGGCGGCACCGGCCTCGGTCTTGCGATTTGCCGCGCCATCGCCGAACAGCACGGCGGCATCATCGGCTTCGATACGGAGGAAGGCCGCGGCACGACCTTCCACGTCACCTTGCCGTCGCTTTAATTCATGTCCTGCTGCCAGTCGGCCTTGCGGGTCATCACGCCCCACTTGGCCTCCTCGCGGACCGCCCACTTGTACAAGCCGATCAGGCGCCACCAGCTGTTGATCTGCCGGTAGCCGAAGTTCTCCAGCACGACGACCGCCGCCAGGATCAGCAAGTGGCTCGGGCGCGGATACAGGTGGAAGGAAATCTCCTCCAGCAAGAGGCCGAACGCCGACAACAGGATGCCCAGCCCGATCGCCAGGAACAGGAAGATGCCGAACGATTCCCACGACACCCAGCCCTGCCACCAGGCCACCGCCATGAAGAGGTAGCCAAACAGCTCGACAAAAGGTCCCAGCCACTCGAACAGGATAAAGAAAGGGAAAGCCAGCCAGCCCGCAACGCCGCCGTGGCGGCTGAACATCAGGCCCCAGTTGGTGGTGATGCTCTCCGACAGGCCGCGCGACCAGCGGATGCGCTGGTTGCGCAGCTGCTTGCGGTCTTCCGGCGCTTCGGTCCAGCACACCGGGTCCGGCACGAACTCGATCTTGTACGGCACGCCGCGGGCGCGCAGCTTGCGGTGCATGCGCACCACCAGTTCCATGTCTTCGCCGATCGCTTTCGGGTTGTAGCCGCCAACCGCCACCACGGTGTCCTTGCGGAACAGGCCGAAGGCGCCCGAGATGATCAGCATGCCGTTGATCACCGACCAGCCCATGCGGCCGAACATGAAGGCGCGCAGGTACTCGACCACCTGGAACAGGGCCCAGGGATTTTTCGGCATGCCGACGCGGGTCAGGAAACCGCCCCGCACTTCGCAGCCGTTGGCAATGCGCACCGTGCCGCCGGTGGCCACCATCAGCGGATCGCCCAGGAAAGGCCGCACCAGGCGCTGCAGGCTGTCGCGCTGCAGGATCGAATCGGCGTCGACGCAGCAGAACAGCGGATAGCGCGCCGCATTGATGCCGGCATTGGTCGAATCGGCCTTGCCGCCGTTGACCTTGTCCACCACCCGCAGGTTGGGGAAACGCGTGGATCGGTAAATGCCCTGTACCGGCTTGGTCTCGAGCTGGATGCGGTAAGCCTCGGGGAACGGCACCAGCCCGAATTCCTCGATCATGACCTGCAAGGTGCGGTCGGTCGATCCGTCATTGATGACCACGACCTCCATCTCCGAATACGAGAGCTGCAGCATCGAGCGGATCGAGGTCACGATGGTCGCTTCCTCGTTATAGGCCGGCACGATCATGCTGATCGGCGGCTCCAGCGCCGAATACACTTGCGGCAGGTCGTCAAGGATCGCCTCCTGGGAGCGCCGGCGCAATGCATACATGGCCAGGAAGTTCAGCATCAGGTAGCCGCCGTTGAGCAGCACGAAGTAGATCAGGACACTGATCGAAATGATCTGGATCAGCAGCGGGTTGGGCGTCATGCGGCCTCCTGTTCGGCGGTCACCTGCGCGATCATGTCGGCGGCATAGCGGTCGCCGGCGTTGCGCAATTCGGCCAGTTCTTCCTTCGTCACGAAAGGCAATGCCAGCAAGGCTTGCGCCGCGCGGTAGCGTACCCACCATTGCGGGTCCGACAGCAAGGCCCGCAAGCGGGCTACGTCGCTGCGGTCCCCCATCTCGCCCAGCGCACGCACAGCCTGCAAGCGCACGCGCCAGTCCTCGCTGGCAAGGTGGCGGCGCACTTCGTCCACCACGCCGGGCACGTGCGCCATCCGCAGCGCGGCCAGCACCACCTCCTGTTCATTGCTGGCGAGGTAGCCCCGCAGCTGTCCCAGGGGCAGGTCCATGCGCAAGGCCGCTACCAGGCGCAGGGCTTGCGGCAGCTCGGCGGGCGTCACGCGCGCCAGGGCGTCAGCCAGCACCGGCTGCCATTCGGCGCGCGCATTCTGCAGGATATTGGCCAGTTGCGACAGCGGCCAGTCGTCGCGCCGCAACAGCAAGGGCGCCATTTCATGCGCCGCGCGCGCGGCATCGGTCTGCACCAGGGCCCACAGCGCGTGAACGGAAGAAGCACTGTCGGCGCTATGCGCGGTACGGGCCAGGGCCGCCCAGGAGTGCTGGTCGCGCATATGGCCAAGCGCCAGGATCGCCAGCAGCCTTTCAGCGCGATTGCCTCCTACCAGCAGTCCCCGCACTTGTTCGTCGCAGCCCAGGCGGCGCGCAATGCCGTTCAGGCCCTCGCTCGCTTCGCCGCGCACCGCCTGCTGCAAATGCAGCCAGAGCTTGATGAACAGCAGGCCGTCGCGGTGCGGCAACTCCGGCAGGTTGCCAACCGGCTCGCCTGCGATCGCGGCATTCAGCAAGGGACGCCATTTGAGGGTGAGCGCCTGTTCGCGGCGCTGCATGCGGCGCATCGACAGGCGCAGCCAGATGATCTGCAGGCCCACGAGTGCGGTCAGCGCCATGGCGCCGGCGCCGGTCCAGAATGCGACCTGCAGGTAAACGTCAGAAGGCAGCTTGTAGTCCAAGATTGACCCCGTTGCGCACGTAGAAATCACCCTGGCGCGTGGACGCCACGGCATAAGTAACGGCCCAACGCTGGTCAAACCAGTGCCGCCCCACCACGGCGGCCGACTGCACGCTGGTCAGGCGCGTGGTACCGGCGATATTTGCTGCTTCCTTGCCCACTGCCAGAGACAAGCCGACCGCGCTGCGGTCGTTGTAGTAGTAGCTGCCGCGCAGCTCCCCGCTGTGCGCTGTGGTGCCGAAGGCGCGCGCGGCACGCCAGGCACCGGAAAAACTGTAATTGCCGACGTAACGCTCCAGCATCAGCAGGCTCTGGTTGACGTGGACGTCGTTGTAGCTGCTGCTGCGCCCTCCCCCGTGCACCAGCCAGCCTTTGGCGAATTCGTACTGCAGGGTTGCGCCGAGCGCGTGGCGCGCCAGGATCTGGTGGTCGCTGCTGAAGTTGCCGTCAACCGAAGCCGTCAATCTCTCGGAAAGCGGCACGTCGGCGCCGGCGCTGAACTGTGTTTCGCCGATGCCGAAACGTTCGATGCGGGTAACGCCGGCGCCAAAGCCCAGCCGCGGCGCTGCCTGGTGGCGCACGCTCAGCGAGGTCTCGTGCCAGTTTGCGGCTGGCCCGCTCAGGTTGTCGATGCCGTGGTTGATACCGACGGTGGTTTGGGCGGCGGCAGGCAAGCTGCAGCAAGCCAGGGCGGCCAGGGCAGCGGCTTTCATGCCTGCTCCTTCAGGTGGCGGCGCACGCGCGCCAGCAGCTCATTCGGCTGGAACGGCTTGACGACATAATCGTTGGCGCCCTCGTCCAGCGCGCGCACGATGTCTTTTTCCGTGTGTTTTGCGGTCAGCATCACGATCGGCACTTCTTGCCAGCCTTCGCGCTGGCGGATGATGTGCACCAGTTCGAAACCGTCGATATAGGGCAGCATTACGTCCAGCAGGACCAGCGACGGCGGGGTGTCGGTGGAGACAATGGCCTTGCGCGCCGCCAGGCCATCGGCAGCAAGGGTGGTCTGGTAGCCTTGCCGCTGCAGGATAAAGGTCAGGATTTGGCCAATGTGTTCGTCGTCTTCAATTACCAGGATGGAGGTATCAGGCATAAGTTCTCGGTTTTTTATTGCGCATCGAATTCCGCGGCGGCCTTGGCCGACCACAGCGCTTCATTATAGGTAGCGAAGGGAATATCGTAGCGTTCGACTGAGCCGTCTTCGCCGATGAAATAGGTCCACCATCCCGCCGGGTCGGGAACCAGGGCGATGTCCCTGGGTTTGCAATGCTCGTGCAAGTCATCTCCCGCATCGAGCGTGATGATGCGGGTCTTTCGGTGTCGGATCAGCGTGGCCATGGCGCATTCTCCTATCGGGTGATGCTGGCATTGTAATGCGGATTGTTCTCCGTTAACCAACTAACGGTGGAAAAGCGTTGCGCGTGGCAGCCTATGCCAAGGAGGACCAGGCCATGAACGCATCAGCCACCCAGCAGCCGCTCAATCCCGGCGACCAGGCGGCGCCCGGTACGCCAGGCAGCGGCGAAGGCATCTGCCCGGTTTGCAGCGGTTGCGGCAAGACACCGGACGGCAAGGATTGCCCCAACTGCGGCGGCACCGGCCGCGTCATCGAGGGCATCGGCGGCGGCTAAGCCTTAGCCGGCGCCCAGCCGCTGGCGCAGGAAGTCGATGAACAGCCGCGTGCGCGCCGGCAGGTGGCGCGTTTCGGTCAGCGCATGCACCATGACCGGTTCCATATGCCAGTCCGGCAGCACGCGCTGCAGGCGGCCGGACTGCACTTCCTGCTTGGCCAGCAGCGGGTCCAGCGCCGAAATGCACAGGCCATTGGCGGCAAAGGACATGCTGAGCGCCGCGCTATTGGTGGCATAGCGCGAATGCGCCATCACCTCCACCACCTCTTCGCCGCGGTACAGCTTGCGCCAGATATCGGGCAAGCGGCTGGAGAACGAACGCCCGCACATGGTGTGCTGCACCAGGTCGCAGGCGTGTTCCAGCGGCGGCATCTTGGCTAGGTAGACCGGCGAGGCGTACAGGTAGCGCGGCATCATCGCGATGCGGCGCACCACCAGTGTCGATGGCGCCGTCGGCGGCTGGCCCATGCGGATCGCCACGTCGAACGGCTCCGACTGCAGGTCGACAGTGCGCGATGAAATATCGAATTCCATCTTGATGTCGGGGTACATGTCGGCGAATTCGGTCAGCACCGGCGCCAGGTAGCCAACGCCGAAACTGGAAGTCATGGTCACGCGCAGGATGCCGGCCGGCTTTTCCGACCAGTCCAGCAGCGCTTCGTGGGCGCTCATGGCCTCTTCCACGATGCCCTGGCAGCGCTTGAAATAGGCTTCGCCGGCTTCGGTCAGTTCGACCTTGCGCGTCGAGCGGTGCAGCAGGCGCAGGCCAATACTTTTCTCCAGTTCGGCGATATTGCGCGACAGGGTGGAATTCGACATGTCCAGCGCCTCGGCGGCGGCGCGGAAACTCTTGCGCTTGGCCACTTCGACGAACAGGCGCATGTGGTGCAGCCTATCCATTCATTGCTCCATTTTTGGGATACTCAATTCAATTATAAGCATTTATCCCAACAATGAAACAGTTCACAATGCGCTTACTTCGACCTTTAGCAGAAAGGAAACGCAAATGAACAACGCTGAACCCACCCTGTTTGACGAGTTGTGCAAGCTGCTGGCCGGCCTGGTTTTCAGGGCAGGAGGTTCGCGCTGCTGACGTGCTGAAGTATCGCGGGAGCGGTTTTGACGAAGGTCAGCGCTGTTTGAGGACTTCTTTACGGAACCAGTCGTCCAGCATCTGCTTTTCGTGACCGTACAGGTCGCGGCTGTAGCTGTTGGTGCCCATCAGGTATCCGGGGTCGGACAGCTTGCTTTCGCCGCTGCCGACGACCTTGCCATCCTGCTCGATGCTGTAGCGCAGGTGCATGCGCGGCCAATCGGCCTGCCCTTTCAGCACGCGGATATCACGCACCGCAACGCGGGGAAACTCATCGCCGGCCAGGTCGATATCGAGGAAATCGACTTTCAGCACTTGCCCTGCGGGCAGCTTTTCCGACAGAAGGTTGAGATGTTCACGGAACAGGAACTGCATGTCTTCCCGTTTATGGAAGTCGTGCGGCACGTCCGTCATCTTGCCGATCTCGACAAAGCTGACGGTAGCGGTGGCAAAGGCGCTGGCCGAAGCGAGCAGCAGGACGGCGGCGCCGGCGGCATGATTGAGCTTGTTCATGCCTGAAGTATAGGCCGCAAACGGCAAAAAGGAAAAAGGGTCCACACCTCCCGGTATGGACCCTTTCAATTTGGCGCGGCTGGCAGGAATCGAACCCACGACCCCTTGGTTCGTAGCCAAGTACTC
>CAMLSG010000009.1 GCA_946482635.1 uncultured Duganella sp. | reverse complement strand
CGCCGCCATCGGGCGATACCTGCGCGTGGATGCCGGTTGCCGTGCCGTCGAACTCTTTCCAGACGACGGCGACGCGCTGGCCCGCGGCCGCAACCTCCGCGTGTTCCGCCTGCGGGCCGCCAAGGCGCATCAACTGTCCATTCCCGGAATAGAACGCGCCGCCTTCATCGCCGGCCGCGCTGAACCAGGCCTGGTGGCGCTGGCCCTTGGAATCGAAAGCCAGCGACGGGCCGTGATGCGGGCAGGCGTCGATCTTCCAGCCGTCCTCCGTAGCGCGCGCCGGCGCGGCAGGTTTGCCGTTGGCCGGCAGCCAGGCCACGGCATGGTCGCGGATGTTCGGCTCGAAGATATGGCGCCACATGGCGGCGACCCTTCCATCCGGCGCCACGGCGGTGGCGATGCGGCAGCATTCGCAGGTGTGGTCGGCCAGCTTGGCGTCTTCGCCGAAACTGGCCCCGCCGTCGGTGGAGACGGCGTAATAGACGGCGATACCGCGGTAGGGGCGCTGGGCGGCCTGCGCGGCGTCCTTGTCGCGCTGGTCCAGCCAGGCCAGGAAAATGCGGCCCTGCGGGTCGACCTGGATGTCGTCGAAGCGGTGGCCGATCGGGGCGCGGTCGCGCTGCACCGTGTACGGGGGCGAAAAAGTCTGCCCGCCGTCCAGCGAACGGATGAAGCGGATGTTGCCGGTGTGGTGTTTGCCCAACGTTTGGGTGTAGCTCAGATAGAGCTGGCCTTGGGGGCCGAAGGCGATCTTGGGGCGCGCTTCGCCGTTCGCTTCCACCGTTTCCGGCTTGGGCAAAACCTGGCGCGGCGGGGTCCAGTTGCGGCCCTCGTCGGCGCTCGTTTGCAGCACGATGCCGTTGTCGCCAGTGTGCGCCACCCACAAGCGGCCCTGCTGGTCAAAGGCCCCCGAGGTTCCGAGGGTGGAAGCGGCAAGGGCCGCCAGGAGTGTCAGGTTCATGGTCTGGAGGGCGAGAAGGGTCACTGCCAGTCATAATCCTGCATTTTCCTTACCTCTTTCCATGACCCAGATCAACCAGGGTGACATATCAGTTTTGATATCGAACTTTGATAAAAATTGATTAGTTCGATCTCAATGATTTACCTAAGATGAGTTCAAAGAACAGGTAACTTACAAAAACTATAGTCAGGAGACCCTATGAAGCGCCAAGCATTCGCGCCTGGGCTGGTTGCACCGCGCCGTCCGATCGCACTTAAAGTATCCGTAGCTGCATTAGCCGGCATTGGCCTGTTCAGCACCATTCCCTCCCTTGCGCAGCAGGCTGCCGAAAACGAGATCGCAGTGGTGCAGGTGAGCGGCGTGCGCGCCGCGGCCCAAAGTTCGCTCGATATCAAGCAAAAGGCCGACAATGTGGTCGATTCCATCGTCGCGGACGATATCGGCAAATTCCCTGACACGAACGTTGCCCAGACCCTGGCCCGCATCCCGGGCATCCAGGTGCGCCGCGACGCGGGCGAGGCGAACTCGGTCCTGATCCGCGGCCTGCCCGGCATCGCCACCATGCTGAACGGCCGCGAAATGTTCACCACCACCGGCCGCTATATCCAGCTGGCCGATATCCCGTCCACCATGCTGCAGCGCGTGGACGTGTACAAATCCCAGAGCCCTGAACTGGTTGAAGGCGGCATTGCCGGCGTGATCGACGTGCGCACCAACCGTCCGTTCGATTTCAAGGGCTTCACGCTGAGCGCCAACGGCGGCGTGAAAAACCAGGACAAGGCCCACAAGACCGACCCGGAAGCCAATGGCCTGATTTCCAACCGCTGGAAGACCGAATACGGTGAGATCGGCGCGCTGTTCGGCGTTTCCTATGTGCGCAACAACTTCCACGAAGAGCGCAGCTTCAATACCTTCCCGGTCGAGAAAAGCTGGCTGCTGCCGAACCTGACCGGCCCGGACCTGGTCGGCCTGCAAGGCATCTACGGCGAACGCAAGCGCACGGCCGAGAACTTCGCTCTGCAATGGCGCCCGAACAAGGATACGGAGATCTACGCCGAGGGCCTGTATTCCCGCTACAAGAACCAGGACGAAACCGACTTCTTCGTCGGCCTGCCATGGTGGGCGCCAGGGGGCGGCATCAGCGGCACCAAGATTCCGGGCACCGACCAGCTGGACGAACTGACCTCGCACGATGCCAACACCATCCTGTCGACCCAGGCGCGCGCGTCGCAGAACACCACCTGGCAGACCGCCATCGGCGCCAAGTGGCATGCCGCGCCGGGCCTGCGCCTGAGCACTGAACTGGCGCGCACCAAGTCGAAATACGACTGGCGCAACCCGATCATGGACACGATCGTTACCGTGCCTGACGTCTTCCTGAAGACCAATGTCAACGGCGGCGCCTTCATGCGTTACAGCGGCATCGACATGACCGATCCGAAAAACGTGTACCTGTTCCAGTTGTTCGACCGTTACGGCAACGACAAGGGTGCATCCACCGACTGGCGCGCCGACGCGACTTACACGCCTGACGGCGACGGCATTTTCCAGGAGTTCAGCGCCGGCGTACGCTTCAACAAGCGTAGCGCCGAATCGATCAAGTCGATCGAAGGCAGCATGGGCGCACCGGATGCCTTCAATGCCGCGACCCGGGTTTCGGCTGCGACCCTGCCAGGCATGAGTTGCACCAACCGCGAGTTGTCGGAAGACTACGGCACGCCTTACTGGTACACGCCATGTGCCAGCTTCCTGCTGAATAACACCAGCGAGGTACGCAAGGCAGTTACCGGCTCCAGTGCCGCCAAGGCGCTGGACCAAGGTTCCTTCTTCTCCGTGAACGAGAAGAACTACGCCTTCTACGGCAAGGCGCGCCTGGGCTGGGAGTGGGGCAGCGTGCCGGTCGACGGCGTGGTTGGCGTGCGTGTCTCCAAGACCGATTCGGACCTGCTGGGCTACAGCATGGTGAATGGCGTTCCAGTCGCTACGCCGAAGGAAAGTTCGGGCACCGATACCCTGCCTAGCGCCAGTTTCAAGGCGACGCTGCGCAAGGACCTGATCGCGCGCCTGGCATACGCCAAGACGCTCAGCCGTCCTGACTTCGCCCAGTTGAACCCGGGGACGGCGTATGTGAACTCGAACGGCAACACCGTGCAGGCCTCTGCGTCGGGCGGCAATCCGGACCTGAAGCCGGTCACCGGCCAGAACGTCGATGCGGCGCTGGAGTGGTATTTTGCGCCGGCCGCGATGGTCAGCGGCACCGTGTTCCGCCATAACTTTGATGGCTATATCGTCAGCCGCGCCCAGCCCGAGGTGTACCAGGGGGTGACCTACCAGACGAGCCGTCCTTTCAATACCGACAAGGGACACCTGCAGGGCGTCGAGCTGTCCTACCAGCAGTTCTACGACAAACTGCCTGGCTGGCTGAGTGGTTTCGGCACCCAGTTGAACTACACTTATATGGAAGGCGGCGTGACGTCGTCGTCCATCGGGCCGGGCGACCTGCCTTTCCCCGGCATGTCCAAGAACTCGTATAACATTGTGCTGCTGTATGAGAAGAATGGCATCTCCGGCCGCCTGGCCTATAACTGGCGCTCGAAGTTCACGCAGATTTATGGCGACGGGTCGGCAATCCAGGGAGCTGCACCGAGCCGCAACCTGGTCGCAGGTGCCACCAGCAGCCTGGATGGGTCCCTCAGCTACAAGTTCACCCCGAACCTGTCCGTCACGCTGACCGGCACCAACCTGCTGAACTTCAAATACAAGGACTATTGGACCGACGCGAACGTATATCCACGCGATATCCGCCGCTATGACCGCACCGTCGGCCTGATGCTGAACTGGAAGAACTGATTTACCATGCAAAACCAAAAGATGTCGGTGCTCGAAAAAGCGGGCTTCGGGGCGGGGGATGCGGCACTCAATGTCGTGATTTCCTCGATGATGCTGATCATTACCTTCTTCTACACCGACATCTATGGCTTGCGCACGCAAGACCTGGCGCTGTTGTTCGTGCTGGTCAAGGTAGTGGGCGCGGTGGCTGACCTGACCATGGGCCAGATCACCGACCGCTTCACCAGCCGCTTCGGCCGCTACCGTCCCTACCTGCTGTGGCTCGCTGTGCCTTACGGCGTAAGCATTCTCTTCGTATTTTCCACGCCGGACTGGGGCTACGACGCCAAGCTGGTATGGGCTTACTCGACCTACATCATCATGACCGTGATGACGGCGGGCGTCGGCATTCCATATATTTCCCTGCCAAGCGCATTGACCAGCGATCCGAAAGAAAGCCTGTCGGCCAATGGCTACCGCCTGTTTTTTGCCAAGATCGGCGCCTTCCTGGTGACCATCGTGGTGCCGCTGCTGTCGGAGCGCTGGGGCGAGGGCAGTGCGGCTCACGGCTACCAGATGGCGATGGCCGTGATGGCGGTGCTGGGCGTGGCGCTGTTCCTGTTCTGCTTCTTCACGACCACCGAGCGCGTGCACCATGTGGTGGTGCGCCAGTCGCTGGGCGAGCAGTTGAAAGTGCTGATGAAGAACGACCAGTGGCTGATCCTGTGTGGCGTGTGCGTGACCGGCACCATCGGTTACGTGGTGCGCGGCTCGGTCGCAATCTATTACGCCAAGTATTACCTGGGCCTGAATACGGCGCAGGTGTCGGCTTTCCTGTCCACCGGCGTGGTGGCGGCCATCCTGTCGATGATCGCATCGACCTGGATCACCAAGGTCTATTGCAAGGTCAAGCTGTTCCGCTGGACGCAGCTGATCGTGGCGGGCATCAGCCTGGCGATCTACCTGGTGGTCAAGCCGGGCGACGTGATGCTGGCCTTCGTGCTGTTCTTCGCGCTGTCGTTCATCGTCGACCTGCATGCGCCGGTGTTCTGGTCCGCTATCGGCGAGACCATCGACTACGGCCAGGTCAAGACCGGCAAGCGCGTATCCGGCTTTGCCTTCGGCGGCATTTCGGTCTGCCAGAAAGCTGGCATGGCAATCGCCGGCGGCCTGGTCGGCATCCTGCTGACGTATTTCAATTATGTGCCCAACCAGGCGCAATCCGAATTCGCACTGAACGGCATCGCCCTGATGCTGTCGGTGATTCCGGGCTTCTTCCACCTGCTCATGGGACTGTTGATGTTCGCCTATCGCATCAGCGATGAGTACTACGGCACCGTGAAAGAGAGCATGAAGTCCCATGGCTATGTAAGCGCTTGAATATGCAAAAACTGTCTCCCCTGATCGAGCAACGCGCCGATCCCTATATCGTTCGCCACAGCGACGGTTACTACTACTTCACCGCCTCGGTGCCGCAATACGACCGCATCGAACTGCGCCGCGCCACCACCATTGAAGGCTTGCGCGATGCGCAGACCGTGGACGTGTGGCACAAGCCCGATACCGGCGCCTACAGCGAATTGGTCTGGGCGCCGGAACTGCATTACAACCAGGGCGCGTGGTACGTCTATTTCGCCGCCGCACCGAGCCGCGAAATCAAGTACAAGCTGTTCCAGCACCGCATGTATGCGATCCGCAACAAGAACGCCAATCCGCTGGAAGGCGAGTGGGAGTTCATGGGGCAGGTCGATTCCGGCATCGATACTTTCTGCCTGGATGCGACCACCTTCACCCACAAGGGCAAGCTGTATTACCTGTGGGCGCAGAAGGACAATGAAATCGAAGGCAATTCCAACCTCTACATCGCGGAGATGGAAACCCCGTGGCAGATCAAGGGCAAGCCAGTGATGCTGACCAAGCCGGAATTCGACTGGGAGATCCGCGGCTTCTGGGTCAACGAAGGCCCGTCCGTCCTGCAACGCAACGGCAAGGTGTTCATCAGCTATTCCGCCAGCGCGACCGACGAGAATTACGCCATGGGCCTGCTGTGGGCCGACGCCGATGCGGACCTGCTGGACCCGGCTGCGTGGACCAAGTCGAAGGAGCCGGTACTGCAAACCTGCTTCGAGCACGGCATCTACGGCCCTGGCCATAACAGTTTTACGGTGGACGCGGACGGAAATGTGCTGCTGGTGTACCATGCCCGCACGTACACGGAAATTGTCGGCGATCCGCTGTGGAACCCGGACCGCCATACTTTCGTCAAGCCGCTGCGCTGGGATGCGCAGGGTATGCCCGTCTTCGGACGGCCCTCAGTTATCGAGTAAGCACACATGATCCAGAGCGCGCCATTCGGCCACGCACCGGACGGCACGCCGCTGTCCCTGTTCACACTGACCAATGCCCAGGGCATGGAGGTCAGGATCACCAATTACGGCGGGATCGTCACCCACATCCTGGCCCCGGATCGTGACGGCCGCTTGGCCAATGTCACGCTGGGCTTCGACACGGCCGCCGAGTATTTCGGCCGTTCGCCTTACTTCGGCGCGCTGATCGGACGCTGCGGCAACCGCATCGCGCAGGGCCGCTTCACGCTGGACGGCGTCGAGCACCAGTTGGCCGTCAACGACGGCGCCAACCACCTGCATGGCGGCGCGCAAGGCTTCGACAAGGTGGTGTGGGATGCCGCCGTGGAAGGCGAGGCCCTGGTGCTGCGCTACCGCAGCCCGGACGGGGAGCAGGGCTATCCCGGCAATCTTGACGTGCAGGCAAGCTACACGCTCAGCGACGATGGTTCGCTGACCGTGGACTTCCACGCCACCACGGACCGCGCAACGCCGGTCAACCTGACCCACCACGCCTACTTCAACCTGGCCGGCAGCGGCACCATCAACGATCACGAAATGTGGATCGATGCGCCGCATTACACGCCGGTCGACGACGGTTTGATACCAACCGGCGAACTGGCCGCCGTGGCGGGAACGCCGTTCGATTTCCGCGAGCCGCGCGCCATCGGCGATGCGGTCTACGACCATAACTTTGCGCTGGCGCCGGCCGAGGGCATGCGCTGCGCGGTACGGGTGCGCGAACCGCGCTCCGGGCGGCAGTTGGAAGTGCTCACTCACGAGCCGGGCATCCAGTTCTACAGCGGGAATTTCCTCGACGGCTCGCTGGGTTTCCCGCATCGCGGCGGCTTTTGCCTGGAGCCGCAACACTTCCCGGACGCGCCCAATAAACCGCATTTCCCCAGCGTGATCCTGCGCCCGGGAGAGGTCTATCGGAACACCCTGGCATTCCGCTTTTCTCGATATTGATTTTGATATTGATAGGAACAAATAAGTCATTAGAAATATATTGCTCTGAGCCGTAACATTTCCTCCATCAATAAGCGGAGGAATCCATGTCAGAGACAAAGAAAACGATAAAACTGCGCTCGGCCGAATGGTTCGGGACGCAGGACAAAAACGGCTTCATGTACCGGAGCTGGATGAAGAACCAGGGCATTCCTGATCACGAATTCCGCGGCAAGCCAATCATCGGCATCTGCAATACCTGGTCCGAACTGACCCCGTGCAACGCCCACTTCCGCCAGCTCGCGGAACACGTCAAGAAGGGCATCCTGGAAGCGGGCGGCTACCCGGTTGAATTCCCTGTGTTCTCCAACGGCGAATCCAACCTGCGCCCAACCGCCATGCTGACCCGTAACCTGGCCAGCATGGACGTGGAAGAATCCATCCGCGGCAATCCGATGGATGCCGTGGTACTGCTGGTGGGCTGCGACAAGACCACCCCGGCCCTGCTGATGGGCGCTGCCTCGGTCGACCTGCCGACCATCGTCGTGACCGGCGGCCCTATGCTGAACGGTAAACTGAACGGCAAGGACATCGGTTCCGGCACCGCCGTCTGGCAACTGCACGAGCAGGTCAAGGCCGGCGAAATCACCATGCACCAGTTCATGTCGGCCGAAGCGGGCATGTCCCGTTCCGCCGGTACCTGCAACACCATGGGTACCGCATCCACCATGGCCTGCATGGCCGAATCGCTGGGCACCTCGCTGCCGCACAACGCTGCGATTCCTGCCGTCGACGCGCGCCGCTATGTGCTGGCGCATATGTCCGGCATCCGCATCGTCGAAATGGTGTGGGAAGACCTGCGCCTGTCCAAGATTCTCAAGCGCGAAAACTTCGAGAACGCGATCCGCGTCAATGCCGCCATCGGCGGTTCGACCAACGCCGTGATCCACCTGAAAGCCATCGCCGGCCGCATCGGCGTGCCGCTGGAGCTGGAAGACTGGACCAAGGTTGGCAAAGGGATGCCGACCATCGTCGACCTGATGCCTTCCGGCCGCTACCTGATGGAAGAGTTCTACTACGCCGGCGGCCTGCCGGGCGTGATCCGCCGCATGGGCGAAGCAAACCTGCTGCCGCATCCGGATGCGCTGACCGTCAACGGCAAGACCATTGGCGAGAACTGCTCCGAAGCGCCGATCTACAACGATGAAGTGATCCGCAAGATCGACAACCCGCTGATCGCCGATGGCGGCATCTGCATCCTGCGCGGCAACCTGGCGCCACGCGGCGCGGTGCTGAAGCCTTCCGCCGCTTCGCCTCACCT
Organism: uncultured Duganella sp.; assembly: GCA_946482635.1. The sequence goes on along the minus strand of CAMLSG010000009.1, from coordinate 41,968 downwards.
GATGCAGCATCGCGGCAAGGCCGTGGTGTTCGAGAACTTCGACCACTACAAGGAACGCATCATCGATCCGGACCTGGACGTCGACGAGAACTCGATCCTGGTGATGAAGAACTGCGGCCCGAAAGGCTATCCGGGCATGGCGGAAGTGGGCAATATGGGCCTGCCGCCGAAGCTGCTGGCCAAGGGTATCAAGGACATGGTCCGCATTTCCGACGCACGCATGAGCGGCACCGCTTACGGCACCGTGGTGCTGCACGTGGCGCCGGAAGCAATGGCTGGCGGCCCGCTCGGCGCCGTGAAGGATGGCGACTGGATCGAGCTCGATTGCGCCAACAACAAGCTGCAGCTCGAGATCAGCGACGAGGAAATGAAGGCACGCCTCGCCGAGCGCGCCGCGCAGCAGGAGCCGCCGAAGTCCGGCTACCAGCAACTGTACATCGACCACGTGTTGCAAGCCGACGAAGGCTGCGACTTCGACTTCCTGGTTGGCTGCCGCGGTTCGGCCGTGCCGCGCCATTCGCACTAAGGAGAACCCATGCTGCTCGTACAATTCACCAATGAAGCCGGCTCGCGCCGCGTAGCCTCGCTGGACGGCGACGTGCTGCGCGTGCTGGACGGCGTATCCACCACCTATGAACTGGCGCAGCGCGCCATCGGCAGTGGCAAAGGCCTGGTGGCCGTAGCGCAAGCTGCCATCGGCACCAGTACCGAAAGCTACGAAGCCGTGGCGACCGCCGGCGGCATCCTGCCGCCGCTGGACCACGCCGACCCGGCCCATTGCTACGTGACCGGTACCGGCCTGACCCACTTGGGCAGCGCCGATGCGCGCGACGCCATGCACCGCAAGATCGGCGGCGACGTAGAGTCGCTGAGCGATTCCATGAAGATGTTCCGCCTCGGCGTGGAAGGCGGCAAGCCGGCCGAAGGCCAGCGCGGCGTGCAGCCTGAATGGTTCTACAAGGGCGACGGTTCGATCGTTGCCGCCACCGGTCAGGCGCTGACCATGCCCGAGTTCTCGCTGGACGGCGGCGAAGAGCCTGAAATCGCCGGCCTGTACGTGATCGGCGAAGACGGCCAGCCTTACCGCCTCGGTTTCGCCATCGGCAACGAGTTCTCGGACCACGTGACCGAGCGCCAGAACTACCTCTACCTGGCGCACTCCAAGCTGCGCAACTGCGGCCTGGGCCCGGCCCTGCGCGTGGGCGAGCTGCCGCAGCATATCGACGGCGCCTCGCGCATCGTCGGCAAGGACGGCGCAGTGCGCTGGCAGAAAGCTTTCGTCAGCGGCGAACAGAATATGTCGCACACCATCGCCAACCTGGAATACCACCACTTCAAGTATGGCCTGTTCTGCCGCCCGGGCGACGTGCACATCCACTTCTTCGGCACCGCCACGCTGAGTTTTGCCGACGGCGTCTCCGTGCAGCCTGGCGAGACCTTTGAAGTCGAAGCGCCGGTCTTTGGCCCGGCCCTGCGCAATCCGCTGCGCATCCAGGAATCCCGCTACAAGAAAGTGAACCAACTATGACCATCACCGGCGAAGCACTCATTGGCGGCGTTGCCGTGCGCGGGGAGGGCGCCGCACAGCGCGCCTTCAATCCTGGCCTGGAGCAGCAGTTCGGCGAAGAATTCAACGCGGTCAGCGTCGAGCAGGTAAATGATGCCTGCCGCCTGGCCGGCGCCGCATTCGACACTTTCCGCGCCACCAGCGATGCCGCGCGTGCGGAACTGCTGGACGCGATTGCCCGCAACATCCTCGACCTCGGCGCGGAGCTGATCGAACGCGCCATGGCCGAAACCGGCTTGCCGCAAGCCCGCCTGGAAGGCGAGCGCGCCCGCACCTGCAACCAGCTCAAGATGTTCGCCGCGCTGTTGCGCGAAGGCTCGTGGTGCGATCCGCGCATCGACGTGGCCCTGCCGACCCGCACGCCGCCGCGCGCCGACCTGCGCTTCCGCCTGATCGGCGTCGGCCCGGTTGCCGTCTTCGGCGCGTCCAACTTCCCGCTGGCGTTCTCTGTCGCCGGCGGCGATACCGCTTCCGCGCTGGCCGCCGGCTGCCCGGTGGTGGTGAAAGCACACTCCGCCCACCCGGGCACTTCCGAACTGGTGGCACGCGCCGTGGTAGCCGCCGTGGCCCAGTGCGGCCTTCCGGCGGGCGTGTTTGCCCTGCTGACCGGCAGCGGCAGCCACATCGGCCAGACCCTGGTGGCGCATCCTGCGATCCAGGCGGTCGGTTTCACCGGTTCCCGCAGCGGCGGCACCGCACTGATGGCGACTGCCGCAGCGCGCAAGCAGCCGATTCCTGTGTACGCTGAAATGAGCAGCATCAACCCGGTCTTCCTGTTGCCGGAAGCACTGGCGGGCCGCCCGGACAGCATCGCTGCCGGCTTTGCGGCATCGCTGACGCTGGGCGTCGGCCAGTTCTGCACCAATCCCGGCCTGGTGCTGGGCATTGAAGGCCCGGGCCTGGAGCGCTTCTGCGCCAGCGCCGCGCAGGCACTGGGCGGCGTCGCGCCTGCGACCATGCTGAGCGCGGGCATCGCCGGCGCCTACCAGCGCGGCGTACAGGCGCTGGCCTCGCACAACGACGTTGAAACTGTCACCGCCACCCCGCACGGCGGCTGCAAGGGCGGCGCTGCGCTGTTCCGCACCACCGCGCAGGCCTTCCTGTCGCAGCACGCGCTGTCGGACGAAGTATTCGGCCCGGCTTCGCTGGTGATCGCCTGCCGCGACATCGACGAGATGATCGCCGTGGCGGAACACCTGGAAGGCCAGCTGACCGCTACCCTGCAGATGGCGGACGGCGATGCCGCGACTGCGCGCAAGCTGCTGCCGGTGCTGGAACGCAAGGCCGGCCGCATCCTGGCCAATGGCTATCCGACCGGCGTGGAAGTCACCAGCGCCATGGTGCATGGCGGCCCGTTCCCGTCCACCTCGGACGGCCGCAGCACCTCGGTAGGCACGGCGGCAATCTACCGCTTCCTGCGCGCCGTGTGCTACCAGGACTTGCCGGCCTCGCTGCTGCCGCCCGTGCTGCAGGATGAAAATCCGGGCAATACCTGGCGGCGCCGCGACGGCGTCCTCGGCCAGCACTAAAAAAACAGCAATAAAAATATGGAGACACCATGACACAAGCAGCAAACTACCCGAGCCTCCAGGGCAAGCGGGTATTTGTCACCGGCGGCGGCACCGGCATCGGCGCCAGCATCGTCGCGGCCTTTGCAAGACAGGGCGCCCGCGTGGCGTTCGTCGATATTGCGAAAGAGGCCAGCAAAGCATTGTGCGACGCCGTTGCCGCCAGCGGCGCCGAGCGCCCGCAGTTCCGCGCCTGCGACATCACCGACATCGCGGCGCTGCAGGGCACGATGAAAGAGCTTGCGGCGGAACTTGGCGATTTCGACGTGCTGGTGAACAATGCGGCGAACGACCAGCGTCATAGTGTCGAAGATGTGACCCCGGAATACTGGGACCAGCGCATCGCCATCAACCAGCGCCCCCTGTTCTTCACCTGCCAGGCAGTCCTGCCGGGCATGAAGGCCAAGGGCGGCGGCTCCATCATCAACATCGGTTCGATCTCCTGGATCGCCAAAGGCGCCGGTTATCCCGTGTACGCTACGGCCAAGGCCGCAACGCACGGGCTGACGCGCGGCATGGCGCGCGACCTGGGCAAGCACAATGTGCGCGTCAACACGGTCACGCCGGGCTGGGTCATGACCCAGCGCCAGGTGGACTTGTGGGTCGACGCTGCGGCGGAAGAAGAGATCGCCCGCAGCCAGTGCCTGCCGGGCAAGCTACTGCCGGAACACATCGCTGCCATGTGCCTGTTCCTGGGCGCCGATGACAGCGCCATGTGCACGGCGCAGGATTTTATCGTCGACGCAGGCTGGGTTTAAAAGGAGACCGCCATGATCAAGCTCGCCCTTCCGGCGTTGCTGGTGGCAGTCCAGTCGTGGGCCTTCGCGCACGACATCGCCAGCCCTGACAAGCAGGTCAAGGTGCAGTTCGAACTTTCGCCGCGCGGCGAGCCGACCTATGCGGTCGCCCGCGCCGGACAGCCGGTGCTGCTGACTTCCCGCCTTGGCCTCCAGTTGCAATCGGCCGACCTGACACGCAGCCTGCGCCTTGCTTCCGCCGGCGCAGTGCAGCGCATTTCCGAAGACTACACGCTGGCCACCGGCAAGCGCCGCATCAACCATTACGAAGCCAACGAACGCCGCTTCTCCCTGCGCGACAAGCAGGGACGCAAGCTCGACATCGTGTTCCGCGTTTCCAACGACGGCGTGGCCTTCCGCTACGAGACCGCCGGCGGCACTGTGCGCCGCGAGGCCACCAGCTTTGCCTTCGCGCCCGCAGCCCGCGCCTGGCTGCAACCGATGTCGGTAGCGCAGACCGGCTGGGCCAACACCAATCCTTCCTACGAAGAGTACTACCAGGCCGACATTCCGGTCGGCACCGCATCGCCGCTGCCGTCGGGCTGGGTTTTCCCGGCGCTGTTCCGCAGCGGCGACAACTGGGTCGCGCTGACCGAAGCCGGCATGGACGGCAGCTGGCACGCCTCGCGCCTGCAGGACAAGTCGCCCGGCGGCGAATACCGTATTGGCGGCCCGAGCGCTCCGGAAGTGTTCCCCGGTGGCGCCCTGATGGGCAGCGGCGCGGTCTCGCCATGGCGCGTGCTGGCCCTGGGGCCCTTGGCCACGGTCATGCAATCGACGCTGGGCACCGACCTAGCAGCGCCTGCGATCCCGTTCGACGCCGCGCTGGTGCAGCCGGGCCACGCTTCGTGGAGTTGGGCCATCCTGAAAGACGATGCCACCGTGTTCGATGTGCAGAAAAAGTTCATCGACTATGCGGTGCAGATGAAGTGGGATTACACCCTGGTCGACGCCGACTGGGACCGCAAGATCGGCTACGACAAAATGCGCGAGCTGGCCCAATACGCGGCAGGGAAGGGCGTCGGCCTGCTGGCCTGGTACAACTCCTCCGGCAGCTGGAACAAGACCGAGTATTCGCCCAAGGGCAAGCTGCTGACCCGCGAAGCGCGCCGCGCCGAATTCGCACGTTTGCGCGAAATGGGCATCAAGGGCGTGAAGATTGACTTCTTCGGCGGCGATGGCCAGTCCTTCATCGCCTACTACGTCGACATCCTGAAGGACGCGGCGGAAGCCGGCCTGCTGGTGAACTTCCACGGCGCTACGCTGCCGCGCGGCTGGAGCCGTACCTACCCCAACCTGATGACGGCGGAAGCGGTGCGCGGTTTCGAGTTCTCCACTTTCGAGCAGGACGGCCAGGACAAGGTGGTCAAGCACGCAGCCATGCTGCCTTTCGCGCGCAACCTGTTCGACCCGATGGACTTCACTCCCATGGCTTTCGGCGATATCCCCAAGATCAAGCGCGCCACGCGCAACGGTTTCGAGCTGGCGGAAGCGGTGCTGTTCACTTCCGGCATCCAGCATTTCGCCGAAACGCCGGACGGCATGGCAACTGCGCCGGCCTATGTGCAGGACCTGCTGCGGGAACTGCCGCGCAGCTGGGACGACGTGCGCTTCGTAGACGGCGTGCCGGCGCGCTACGTGGTGCTGGCGCGGCGCGCCGGCAACACCTGGTATGTGGCAGGTTTCAATGCGCAGGACAGCGCGCAGGAAGTCTCGGTGGAACTCGGCGCGCAAGGCACGCTGATCACCGATGGCGCCGGCGAGCGCGAATTCAGCCAGCGGGCAGTCGCCGCCGGCAAGCAGAAGATCACGATGCAGCCACACGGCGGCTTCGTTGCGGTATTCAAACAATAAACTAGGAGATGCTATGAAGAAGACGATGATCGCGTTGGCCTTGCTCACCGCAGGCCTGGCGCAAGCTGCCACCACCGTAAAGATCGACACCGCCAAACCCGGTCCGGTCATCAACAAGGACGTCTACGGCCAGTTCGCCGAACACCTTGGCACCGGCATCTACGGCGGCATGTGGGTCGGCCCGCAATCGAAGATCCCGAACACCCGCGGCTGGCGCAACGACGTGATTGGCGCGCTGAAGAAACTGCACGTGCCGCTGGTACGCTGGCCGGGCGGCTGCTTCGCCGACGAATACCACTGGCGCGAAGGCATCGGCCCGCGCAACAAGCGTCCTGTCAAGATCAACACCACCTGGGGCGGCGTGGACGAGAACAACGCCGTCGGCACCCATGAATTCTTCGACCTGGTCGAGCAGCTGGGCGCGGACGCCTACGTGAACGGCAACCTGGGCACCGGCTCGCCGCAGGAAATGGCGGAATGGCTGGAGTACATGACTTCCGATAACAAGTCCACCTTGCCGGAACTGCGCCGCAAGAATGGCCGCGACAAGCCGTTCAAGGTGGCTTACTTCGCCGTCGGTAACGAAGCCTGGGGCTGCGGCGGCAACATGAAGCCGGAGTACTACACCAACCTGTATCGCCAGAGCGTCACCTTCCTCAAGACTCCGGCCGGTGCGCGTCCGAAGATGGTCGCCAGCGGCGGCAACGACAACGACACCAGCTGGACCGAAGAGCTGAGCAAGTCCGCCAAGGGTATGACGGACGGTATCAGCTTCCACTACTACACCATCCCGACCGGCAAGTGGGAAGTGAAGGGCGCGGCCACCGGTTTCCCGGACAATGAATGGTTCTCGACCCTGAACGCCACCATGCGCATGGAAGACCACATCCGCAACAACGTGAAGGTGCTGGACAAGAACGATCCGGAGAAGAAGCTGGGCTTCTATGTCGACGAATGGGGTACCTGGTATGACGTGGAGAAGGGCACCAACGCCGGCTTCCTGTACCAGCAGAATACCCTGCGTGATGCAGTGGTGGCTGCGCTGAACTTCAACATCTTCCACGACCATGCCGACCGCGTGCGCATGACCAATATCGCGCAGATGGTCAACGTGCTGCAGGCCATGGTCCTGACCGATAACGAGAAGATGCTGCTGACGCCAACCTACCACGCGTACGAAATGTACGTGCCGTTCCAGGGCGCGACCACCCTGCCGCTGTCGCTGGAAGGTAACCGCAAGTACAGCTCCGGCGACAAGAGCATCCCGCAGGTCAGCGCTTCCGCCGCACGCGGCAAGGATGGCAAGATCTACGTGGCGCTGGTGAACACCAATCCCGGAGAGGCGGAAGAAGTGAACATCGATGGCGTGGGTGCAGGCAAGGCCAGCGCTCGCGTGCTGACCGCCAACGCCATGGATGCGCACAACACCTTCGCCAAGCCGGATGCCGTGAAGCCGGCGCCGATCGCCGTGCAGTCCAGTGGCGGCAAGCTGACCGTGAAGATGCCGGCCAAATCGGTCGTCGTTGTGGCCGTCGGAGACTAAGATGGAAAACATCTCCGTGCAACGCCGGGCGTTCCTGCGCTCGGCGGCGGCCGGTGTCGCCCTGGCGGGCCTGGGCGGCTGCGGCGGCGGGGGAGGTGGCTCGTCCACTTCCGCGGCTCCCGCGGCTCCCGCCCCAGTGACGACGCCTGTGGTGCCGCTGGCAACGACGCTGGCCTTCACCAACGTGTCGGTGCATGACCCTTCGGTGATCAAGTCGGGCGACACTTATTACGTATTCGGTTCCCACCTGGCGGCGGCTAAAACCACCGACTGGATGAACTGGACCAAGATTGCCGATGGCGTCAATGCCAGCAACCCGCTGTTCAACAACGTCACGACGGCATTGTCCGAAGCGTTGACCTGGGCACAAACCGATACGCTGTGGGCGCCGGACGTGGCAAAGCTGGATGACGGCAAGTTCTACATGTACTACTGCGCCTGCAAAGGCGACTCGCCGCGCTCCGCTCTCGGCATAGCGGTGGCCGACAAGGTGGATGGCCCTTACGCCAACAAGCAGCTGTTGCTGAAGTCCGGCATGTGGGGTGAAACCAGCCCTGACGGCACCGTCTACGATGCGACGAAGCACCCGAATGTGGTCGATCCGAACGTCTTCCGCGACAATGGCGGCAAGCTGTGGATGGTGTACGGCTCGTACTCGGGCGGCATCTTCATCATGGAGATGGATCCTGCGACCGGCTTGCAGAAGCCGGGCCAGGGCTACGGCAAGCACCTGATGGGCGGCAACCATGCGCGCATCGAAGGCGCATACATCCTGTACAGCCCGGACAGCAAGTATTACTACCTGTTCGTGTCCTTTGGCGGCCTGGACGCGAATGGCGGGTACAACATCCGCGTCGCCCGTTCGCTGAATCCGGACGGCCCATACCTGGATGCCGCCGGTACCGACATGGCGACAGTGAAGGCCAACCCTGCCTTGCCGCTGTTCGACGACGCAAGCATCGCGCCGCACGGCCAGAAGCTGATGGGCAGCCACCAGTACGCGCTGGCGGCGGGCGAGACTGGCACGGCGTTGGGCTATGTTTCGCCGGGCCACAATTCCGCTTACTACGATGCGGCGGCAGGCAAGTACTTCCTGGTCTTCCATACCCGCTTCCCTGGGCAGGGCGAGGCGCACGAAGTACGCGTGCACGAGATGTTCATCAATGCCGATGGCTGGCCGGTCGTCGCGCCGCTGCGTTACGCGCCGTTGTCGAAGAACGCCACAACGCTGTCGGCGGACGTGACGGCGGCTGATGCCGTAGGTACCTACAAAGTGATCAACCACGGCAAGGACATTTCGGCGACCATCAAGCAATCGCAGGTCGTTACCCTCGCCGCAGGTGGCGCCGTCAGCGGAGCGCTGGCCGGCACCTGGACCCACCTCGGCGGCAACAAAATCAGTGTCGCGCTGTCCGACGGCGCAACCTACAATGGGGTATTGTCGCGCCAGTGGAATACCAATGCCAATGCGTTCGAGGTGACGTTCACGGTGCAGTCGAAAGCAGGTGTTTCGCTCTGGGGCGTGCGAACAGGGAACTAAGATGATAAAGAAATGGGTGATTGGCGCCGGCGTGCTGGCGGGGGCGATGCTCACGCAGGCTGCGCAGGCAGGCCAGGTGAGCGTACATGATCCGGTGATGGCGAAACAGGGCGACACCTATTACCTGTATTCGACGGGGCCGGGCATCACGTTCTACAGCTCGAAAGACATGCTGAACTGGCGCCCGGAGGGGCGCATCTTCGCCGGCCATCCGGCAGCCGCGGCGAAGGCCGCACCGGGCTTCGATGACCATGTGTGGGCGCCGGACATCCAGTATCACGACGGAAAATACCTGCTGTATTACTCGGTTTCTGCATTCGGCAAGAACACCTCGGCCATTGGCGTCACCGTCAACAAGACGCTGGACCCGCGCTCGCCCGATTACAAATGGGAAGACCAGGGCATTGTCGTGCAGTCGGTGCCGGGCCGCGACATCTGGAACGCGATCGACTCCAATGTCGTGGAAGACGACAAAGGCACGGGCTGGATGGCATTCGGCTCGTTCTGGGGCGGCATCAAGCTGGTCAAGCTGAACAAGGATTGGACGCGCCCGGCCGAACCGCAGGTCTGGAGCACCATCGCTGCTCGCGAACGCCCGGCCTTCGTGAAGGATGACAGCGGCGGCCCGGCGGAAATCGAGGCGCCGTTCGTCTTCCGCAAGAATGGCTGGTACTACCTTTTTGTTTCGTGGGGATTGTGCTGCCAGAAGGAGAAGAGCACCTACCACGTGGTCGTCGGCCGCTCGCGTGCGGTGACCGGGCCCTACCTGGACAAGGATGGCAAGGACATGGCGCTGGGCGGCGGTTCCCTGGTCGTGCAGGGCAATGCGGCGTGGAAGGCGCTCGGCCACAACAGCGCTTACACCTTCGACGGCAAGGACGTGATGGTTCTTCACGCCTACGAAACGAAGGACAAGTACCTGCAAAAGCTGAAGGTGCTGGACATGCGCTGGGACAGCGCCGGCTGGCCGGTAGTCGACGCTGCTGACCTGGATAACTACCAAAGCGTACAAAAATGACCTCGACCCTGCTCGCCGCTGCATTGCGGCGCGGCTTCGCCGTGCTGCTGGCGACGGGCGCGGGCGCAGCCTGGTTCGCGCCAATCGCCGCCACCGCCGCCGAACTGTTCCCGCTGCAGGACGTTCGCCTGCTGCCAAGTCCCTTCCTGCAAGCGCAGGAAACCAACCGCCGCTACCTGCTGGAGCTCGGCGCCGACCGGCTGCTGGCGCCGTTCCGCCGCGAGGCCGGGCTGCCGCTCCCCAAGCCATCCTACGGCAATTGGGAATCCAGCGGCCTTGATGGCCACATGGGCGGCCACTACCTCTCCGCCTTGTCCCTGATGTGGGCCGCGACTGGCGACGGCACGGTGCGTGAACGCCTCGACTACTTCGTCCAGGAGCTGAAGAAGGCGCAAGCGCCGGACGGCTACCTGGGCGGCATTCCCGGCGGCCGCGAAGCCTGGAGCGACATCGCCAAGGGCAAGCTCCATGCCGACAATTTCTCGGTCAACGGGAAATGGGTTCCCTGGTATAACCTGCACAAGATCGCTGCCGGCCTGCGCGATGCCTGGCGCTATGCCGGCAATGAAGATGCAAAGCAAATGCTGGTCAGGTTCGCCGACTGGACGGTCAGCATGACCGGCGCCCTGAGCGACGAGCAGATGCAATCCATGCTGCGCGCCGAACATGGCGGCATGAATGAGGTGCTGGCCGACGTGTACCAGCTGACCGGCGACCAGCGCTACCTGGCCGCGGCCAAACGCTTCTCGCACCAAGCCATCCTGCAGCCGCTGGCGGCCGGCCGCGACGAGCTGACCGGGCTGCATGCCAATACGCAGATTCCGAAGGTGATCGGCTTCGAACGCATCGCGGAGCTGACCGGCGAGCCGCAATGGCACAAGGCCGCCAGCTTCTTCTGGCGCACCGTGCACGATCACCGCACCGTGGCCATCGGCGGCAACAGCGTCAAGGAACACTTCCACGACGAGAAGGATTTCTCCTCGATGAGCAGCGAGGTGGAAGGGCCGGAAACCTGCAACACCTACAATATGCTCAAGCTTACCGAGCTGCTGTTCCTGCGCGACCCGAGCGCGGCGTACGGCGACTATTACGAGCGCGCGCTGTACAACCATATTCTTTCCTCGCAGCGGCCCGACAGCGGCGGCTTCGTCTACTTCACGCCGATGCGCCCCAACCACTACCGCGTCTATTCGGAAGTGGACAAAGGCATGTGGTGCTGTGTCGGCTCCGGCATCGAGAGCCACGCCAAGTACGGTGAATTCATTTACGCACGCGATGGCGATGCGCTGCTGGTCAACCTGTTCATTCCCTCCCGGCTCGATTGGCGCGAGAAGGGCGTAGTGCTGACCCAGTCCAACCACTTCCCCGACCAGGCCAGCACGCGGCTGACGGTCGACAGCGGCGGCAAGTTCACAATGAAGCTTCGTTACCCGGGCTGGGTGGCGAAAGGCGCGCTGTCGGTGCGTGTGAATGGCAAGCCGGTACCGGTGCACGCCGCGCCGGGCAGCTACGTCGATCTTGAGCGGGTGTGGCGGAAAGGCGACACGGTCGACGTGCGCCTGCCGATGCGCACCACGCTCGAGCAGATGCCCGACAAATCGAATTATTACGCCGTGCTGCACGGCCCCATCGTGCTGGCCGCGAAAACCTCGCCATTCCCTGGCGAGCAGTTGAACTTCATGGCCGACGACTCCCGCATGGGCCATATCGCACAGGGCCAGGTCTGCCCGCAGGAGGCGGCGCCGGTCTTCGTCAGCGACAGCCGGGACTTCCTCAACAAATTCAAGCCCGTCCAGGGCCAGCCCCTGACGTTCACTGCGCCAGGCCTGGTGCAGGGCAAGGGTGCGGGCGAGCTGCGTTTCATACCGTTCTACCGCCTGCACGATTCGCGCTACATGATCTACTGGCAGCAAACCACGACGGCGGGACTGGCCGAGATGCGCTCGAAAGCGGCGGCTGCCGAATCCGAGCGCCTGGCGCTGGATGCGCGCACGATCGACCAGGTGGCGCCAGGGGAGCAGCAGCCCGAATCGGATCACTTCTTCAAGGGCGAGGGCGCTGATGCTGGCCTGAACGGCACGCGGCACTGGCGCCACGCCAGCGGATGGTTCAGCTACGAGCTGAAAGACCGCGAGGGAGCCGCTCGGGTGTTGCGCCTGACTTTCGCCTCGGGTGATGCCGGCCGCAAGTTCGACGTGTTGCTGAATGGCCGCCTGTTGCAGACGGTCGCCATCGAACGCAAAGGCGAAGCCTTCTACAACCTGGACTTGCCGGTGCCGGCCGGGGCGGCCCGCGAAGGCAAGCTGGAAGTGAAGTTCGTCGCCCATCCCGGCTCCATGGCGGGCGGCCTGTATGGCCTGCGCCTGCTGAGATAATAAAATTGATATGGATCCTGCGAAAAAATGAATTAGATCGGCATGACGGATTCTCCTAATATTGATCTACTATAATTTTGGAGACCGGCATGAAAGTCACCCGCAGGACTATCCTCGGCGGCGCGTTCGCCCTTGCATTTGCTGCTTCGGGCAGCGTTTTCGCGGCCAAGCCGCTGGTTATGGGCTTCTCCCAGGTGGGCGCCGAAAGCGAATGGCGCACCGCAAACACCGCCTCCATCAAGGATGCCGCCAAACAGGCCGGCATCACCCTCAAGTTCGCCGACGCCCAGCAGAAGCAGGAAAACCAGGTCAAGGCGATCCGCTCGTTCATCGCCCAGCGCGTGGACGTGATCGCGTTTTCGCCGGTGGTGGAAACCGGTTGGGAAACCGTGCTGCGCGAAGCCAAGGCGGCCAAGATCCCGGTCATCCTGACCGACCGCGCGGTCAAAGTGGCGGACAAGTCGCTCTACGTCACCCTGATCGGCTCCGACTTCGTGGAAGAAGGGCGCCGCGCCGGCAAATGGCTGGCCGACTATGCGGCCAAGCAAAGCAAGCCGGTATTGAACGTGGTTGAACTGCAGGGCACCGTGGGTTCGGCGCCGGCACTGGACCGCAAGGCCGGCTTCGAAGAAGCCATCAAGGGCAACGCCAAACTGAAGGTGATCCGCACCCAGACCGGCGAATTCACCCGTGCCAAGGGCAAGGAGGTGATGGAAGCCTTCCTGAAAGCCCACGGCAAGGACATCAACGTGCTGTATGCGCATAACGACGATATGGCGATCGGCGCCATCCAGGCCATCGAAGAAGCGGGCCTGAAACCGGGCAAGGACATCATCATCGTCTCCATCGACGGCGTGAAAGGCGCTTTCCAGGCCATGATCGCCGGTAAGCTGAATGTGTCGGTCGAATGCAGCCCGCTGCTTGGCCCGCAACTGATGAAGGCTGCGCAGGACGTCGTCGCCGGCAAGCCTGTGGCGCCGCGCATCGTGACCGAGGAACGCGTGTTCCCGGCGGAGGTGGCGGCGAAAGAACTGCCTAACCGGAAATACTGATCATGGCTACCGCTGCTGTGGCGCCGGTCCTGGAGCTGTCCGGCATCCATAAGGCTTTCCCAGGCGTGAAGGCGCTCAGCGAGGCGGGGCTGCGGCTCTATCCTGGCGAAGTCCATACGCTGATGGGGCAGAACGGGGCGGGCAAGTCGACCCTGATCAAGGTGCTGACCGGCGTGCATGCGCCGGACCAGGGCAGTATCGTGATGGAAGGGCGCGAGATCCGGCCTTCCTCCACGCTGGAGGCGCAGGAACTGGGCATCTCCACTGTCTACCAGGAAGTGAACCTGTGCCCGAACCTTTCGGTGGCCGAAAATATCTTCATCGGCCGCTACCCGCGCAAGTGGGGCATGGTCGACTGGGCTGGCATGCGCACGCGCGCCTCGGCCTTGCTGCGCGAGCTGGAGATCGATATCGACGTCAGCGCGCCGCTGTCGCGCTATCCGCTGGCGATCCAGCAGATGGTGGCGATCTCCCGGGCCTTGAATATTTCTTCCCGCGTGCTGGTGCTGGACGAGCCGACGTCGAGCCTGGACGAGGCCGAAGTGCAGCTGCTGTTCCGCGTGCTGCGCCGGTTGCGTGAACAAGGGATGGCGATCCTGTTCGTGACGCACTTCCTCGACCAGACTTACGCCATTTCGGACCGCATCACCGTGATGCGCAACGGCGAGCGGGAAGGGGAATACGCGGCCGCCGAACTTTCGCGCCTGGCCCTGGTGAACAAGATGATCGGCAAGCCGGCCGATGCCGGCGAGGCCGATGCGGTTCAAGCGTCAGGTGAAGAAGCCCGCCCGGAAGGCGCGGCGCGCGTTGTCCTCGAGACGCGCGGGCTGGGACGCAAAGGCGTGCTGCAACCGGTAACCATGCAGGTGCGCGAAGGCGAAGTACTCGGCCTGGCCGGCCTGCTGGGCGCCGGCCGTACCGAGCTGGCGCGTCTGCTGTTCGGCGCCGACCGCGCCGACAAGGGCGATATCGTGATTGGCGACAAGGCCTACGGCACGTTTGCCAATCCGCGCCAGGCCATTGCCGCCGGCATCGGCTTCTGTTCGGAAGACCGCAAGCTGGAAGGCGCGATCCTGTCGCTGTCCGTGCGCGAAAACCTGGTGCTGGCGCTGCAAGCCCGCCAGGGCATGCTGCGGGCCATCCCCATGCAACGCCAGCGCGAACTGGCGGAAGAATACGTCAAGGCGCTCGGCATCAAGACTTCCAGCATCGAAACGCCGATCGGCACCCTGTCCGGCGGCAACCAGCAGAAAGTCCTGCTGGCACGCTGGCTGGCCACCGGTCCGCGCTTGATGATCCTGGACGAACCAACGCGCGGCATCGACGTGCGTGCCAAGCAGGAAATCATGGATTACGTAACTACATTGTGCAAGCGCGGCATGTCGCTGCTGTTCATCTCATCCGAGCTGCCCGAAGTACTGCGCTGCAGCGACCGCATGATCGTCATGCGCGACCGTGTCACCTGCGGCGAATACTTGCGCGGCGACCTCGATGAAACCACGGTGCTGCACGCCATCGCCGGGGAGGCAGCATGACGCATCCTGCCGCAGTCCCAGCGGCCGGCACCGCGCCATCCGGCGTGGCCGCCGCCGGGGCAGCAACCCAGCCGGGCCTGGCCGCCCGCCTGCTCGCCCATCCGCTGGCCCGCCCGCTTGGCGCGCTGATCGTGCTGCTGCTGATTAACCTGTTCGCCGTGCCCGGCTTCTTCCACCTGGAAGTGAAGGGGGGCCACCTGTACGGCGCCATGGTCGACATCCTGAACCGCGCCGCGCCGCTGATGCTGGCAGCCACCGGCATGACCATCGTCATCGCCATGCGCGGCATCGATATTTCGGTTGGCGCCGTGGTGGCGCTGGCGGCTGCCGTCGCCTGCACCATGGCAGCTGCCGAACAGCCGCTGTGGCTGGCCTTTGCGGCGGCACTGGGCGCCGCCTTGCTGTGCGGCGTCTGGAACGGCCTGCTGGTGGCGAGCCTTGGCCTGCAGCCGATCGTCGCCACCCTGGTCCTGATGGTGGCAGGGCGCGGCCTGGCGCAACTGGTTACCGACGGCCAGATCATCACCGTCTACCGCGATGATTTCTTCGTGCTGGGCAGCGGCTACCTGCTTGGCCTTCCGGTGGCACTGTACGTTGCGCTGGCGGTGGTGGCAGCCGTCGCGCTGGCCATGCGCAAGACTGCCCTTGGCCTGTTCACGCAAGCGGTCGGCGTCAACCCGGTCGCAGCGCGCCTGGCCGGCATCCGCGCCGGCGCCCTGGTCTTCGCCAGCTACGCCTTCTGCGCCGTGTGCGCCGGGCTGGCGGGGCTGATCATCAGCTCCAACATCAAGAGCGCCGACGCCAATAACGCCGGCCTGCTGCTGGAGCTTGACGCCATTCTGGCCGTCACCCTGGGCGGCACTTCCCTGGCCGGCGGCAAGTTCAATCTGGCGGGCAGCGTGATCGGCGCCCTGATCATCCAGACCCTTACCTATACCGTCTATTCCCTTGGCGTGCCGCCGGAAGTCAACCTCGTCGTCAAGTCGCTGGTGGTGTTCGCGGTCTGCCTGTCGCAAAGGAGCAAGGCATGACGCGCGCCCCGTATTTCACTTCCCTGGTCACCGTCGGCCTGCTGCTGGTGTTGCTGCTGGCGGGCGGCTTCGCCTACCCCGGCTTCCTGTCGCTGCAGGTCATGCTCAACCTCCTGATCGACAATGCCTTCCTGCTGGTGATCGCCATCGGCATGAGCTTCGTCATCCTGTCAGGCGGCATCGACCTGTCGGTTGGTTCCGTGCTGGCGCTCAGCACCATGGTCGCGGCCTGGCTGCTGCATGTCGCCCACTGGCCGCCCGCAGCGGTGATGGCGGCGGTGCTGTTGATGGGCGTGGTGTTTGGCGCCGGCATGGGCGCGCTGATTCACTTCTTCCGCCTGCAACCGTTCATCGTCACGCTGGGCGGCATGTTCCTGGCGCGCGGCCTGTGCTACCTGATCAGCGTGAACTCGATCCCGATCGAGGACCCGGCCTTTGTCGCGATCTCGCAGGCGCAGGTCGGCATCTTTGACGGCTTTGTCTCGCCGGGAGTACTGATCGCGCTGGCCCTGCTGGCAGTGGCGATGGTCGTGGCCCACCTGACGCCATTCGGCCGCGCGGTCTATGCGGTCGGCGGCAACGAACAGTCGGCCCACATGATGGGACTCCCGGTCGGCGCCACCAAGGTTGCGGTGTACGCCATCAGCGGCGGTTGCGCAGCGCTGGCTGGCCTGCTGTTCTCGTTCTACATGCTGTCCGGCTACGGCCTGCATGCGCAGGGCACCGAGCTCGATGCAATTGCCGCAGTGGTGATTGGCGGCACGCTGCTGACCGGCGGCTACGGCTATGTCGCCGGCGCGCTGACCGGCGTGCTGGTGCTGGGCGCCATCCAGACCCTGATCGTCTTCGACGGCACGCTCAGCTCGTGGTGGACCAAGATTGTCATCGGTGTGCTGCTGTTCGCATTCTGCGCGCTGCAACGCCTGCTGGCCTGGAAACAGAAAAACTAAAAGGAGACTTCATGTTCACGAAATCGGCCGTCGCCTCGGCATTGGCGACGATGTGTACCCTGGTGCAGGCTGCCAATCCGCTTGTTTCGAATATCTTCACCGCCGATCCGGCGGCACTGGTCGACGGCAACCGCGTCTACCTGTATGTCGGGCACGACGAAGCGGCGCCGGAAGGCAAGGACTACCTGATGCGCGAATGGCGCGTGCTGTCCTCCTGCGACATGAAGAACTGGACCGACATGGGTTCGCCGCTGAACGTGAAGACCTTCAAGTGGGCCAAGGCCGACGCCTGGGCGGCCGACGTCACCAAGCGCAATGGCAAGTATTACTTCTACGCTCCGGTCGAACACGACGCGAGCAAGCCTGGCAAGGCGATCGGCGTGGCGGTGTCGGACAAGCCGACCGGCCCCTTCGTCGATGCGCGCGGCAGCGCCCTCATCACCAACGACATGACGAAGGAAACCGATATCCCCTGGGACGACATCGACCCGGCGGTCTTCATCGACAAGGACGGCCAGGCCTACCTGTACTGGGGCAATCGCGTACTGAAATATGCCAAGCTGAAGCCGAACATGATCGAACTCGATGGCCCGATCCACACCGTGGGCATCGACAACTTTACCGAAGCGGCTTACCTGCACCGCCACGACAAGACCTACTACCTGACCTACTCGCGCAACTTCCCCGAGGAGACCGCATACGCCACCGGGCCAAGCGCCACCGGCCCGTGGACTTTCCGCGGCAAGATCATGGACATGAACAAGGTGGTGAAAACCATTCACCAGGCGGTGATCGACTTCAACGGCAAATCCTACATCTTCTACCACAACGACAAGCTGCCGACCGGCGGCGAGTACCGCCGCTCCGTGGCGGTGGAGGAACTGCGTTACAACCCTGACGGCACCATCGCCTTCATCCCGCAAACGGCCGAAGGTCCGGCCGCCAACCCTGCGCCGGGCTGCAAATGAAGCGCGACTTATTGGTCGATAACGGCGGTGGTATCATGCCTCGCATGACTACCCCGAATCCGAACTGGTTCCTGAAGGCGAGGTTAAAAACTCGTCAACTGTTGCTGATGATCGCGCTGGATGAACACCGCAACATCCACCGCGCCGCGGAGGAGCTGCACATGACGCAGCCCGCCGCCTCCAAGCAGCTCAAGGACCTGGAGGACATGCTGGACGTGAAGCTGTTCGAGCGCCTGCCGCGCGGCATGGAGCCGACGCTGTATGGCGAAACCATGATCCGCCACGCCCGCATGGCCCTCACCAGCCTGGCCCTGGCGCACGACGACATCGTGACGCTGAAAGCCGGCCTGTCCGGCCAGGTGGAAGTCGGCGTGATCATGACGCCGGCCATGAACCTGCTGCCCAACGCCATCACCCGCGTCAAGAAGGAAGCCCCGCTGCTGCGCATCGGCGTGCAGGTGGAAGCGAGTAATGTACTCATGGAACTGCTCCAGCGCGGCACGCTGGATTTCATGATCGGCCGCATCCTGGAAAAGGAAAGCACGGCGGGCCTGGTGTACGAGGAACTGACCGAGGAGCCGGCATGCGCCGTGGTGCGCACCGGCCATCCGCTGCTGGAGCGCGACAAGCTGCAGCTGAAGGATATCGCCAACCGCCCGTGGATATTGCCGCCGCAGGGCAGCATCCTGCGCCACCGCTGCGACATGATGTTCCGCCGCGCCGGCCTGGAACCGCCGGTCGACGTGGTCGATACCACCTCACAGCTCCTTATTACGGCGCTGCTGCAAAAAACCGATGCCATCCACGTGATGCCGGTGGAAGTGGCGCGCTATTACGCGGAGCTGAATGTGCTGTCGATCCTGCCGCTGGAACTGCCGTTCCGCATGGATGCATTCGGCATCATCACCAAGGCCGACCACCTGATGTCGCCGGGCGCCAACCTGCTGTTGCAGGCTGTGCGCAGCGCGGCGAAAGAGCTGTACTGAGTCAACCGAAGGCGTTGGCCGGCAGGCCCGGCACGTCGATGCGGGCGCTGAACAGGGCGCCCGCCAGCGGTTCCTGCGCCAGCTGTTCCGCCGACAAGCCTTCGCGTGCAGTAGTGATGTACAGCGTGCGCAGGTCTGCGCCGCCAAATGCCAGCGAAGCAGGATGCGAGGTTGGCAGCGGCACTTCCGCCAGCAGTTCGCCTTCCGGGCTGAAACGGCATACGCGCTTGCCGCCCCAGGTCGAAATCCAGAGGCATCCTTCGCTGTCGGCCTGCATGCCGTCCGGCGAACCGCCTTCGGTGAAGCGGTGCCAGGTTTCGCGCGCGCCAAGGCTGCCATCGGCGGCCAGCGTGTAGCGGTAGGTCACGTCGAGGAAACTGTCGGAGTGATACAGGGCGCTGCCATCCGGTGCGAACGTCGGGCCGTTGCAGATATGGTAGCCCTCGTCGGCGACGTGCAGGCCCTGGCCGGGATCAAGGCGGAACAGCTTGCCCACCTTTTGCTGGTAGTCGGTATTGTGCATGGAGCCAAGCCACAGGCGGCCGCTCGGGTCGACCTTGGCATCGTTCAGGCGCTGCCCGGCGGTGCCGTCGACAACCCGCACGACCGGCTCGATGCGCAGTTCCGGCTCCAGCCACAACCGCACCACGCTGTCGCGCAGGCCAGCCATGAAGCCATCGCCGTCGCGGCGCGGCGCCAGCCAGCAGATGTAATCAGGCAGCAGCCAGCTGCGGTGTTCGCGCACGCCGGCATCCCACGCATGCAGGATGCAACGCTTAAGGTCGACAAACAGCAGGCGGTCTTGCGCCGGCAGGTAGAGTGGGCCTTCGCCCAGCTCAGCAGCGAGCGGAAGGACGCATTGGGCGGTATAGGATTTCATCCCTGCATTCTATGCGCCGCTGGCGGAGATGCGTGATTCATTTTTTCAGCCCTGCTATAACTAATTTGGCATGGGGTGACGATTGGAGAGAATCAAACGCATTTCCGCGCACTACAATGAAATACCCAACCAAAGTGTTTAGCCCGCCACTGGCGGGCTCTTTTTTTGTGCCAGCGGCGCAGCGGCGCAAGCCAGCACGGTCAGCGTCAGCAGTCCGATTGTGGCCAGCACCAGCCAGGGAAGTGCAGGCGTGTGCATGCTGCGGCTCCAGTCCAGCAGCCAGCCGCCGGCCGTATAGCCGAACAGGCCGCCCACGGCCAGGCCCAAACGGCTGAGGCCCATATAGCTGGCGCGGGCGGAGGGCAGCGCGTAGCGCGATACCAGCGACTCGCGTGCCGGTTCCGCGACCAGCGAGCCGGTATAGAACACGGCAATGCAAACAAACATCGGGACCAGCGAGCGTGCTGCCGACATGGCCAGCACGGCGCAGCACATGATGCCAATGCCGGCCAGCAGGCGGGCTTCCAGCGACAGGTAACGTTCGCCGAGGCGCGCCATCGGATACAGGAGCGCCAGCGCCAGCACGGCATCCACCGCATACATCCAGGCTACGGTGCGCGGCGTGCCGGACAGCTCGGTCAGGGTGACGGGCACCAGCATCATGAGCTGCACGGTCATGATGTAATAGCCGCTCAGCGTCAGCACCAGCATCAGGAAGGGCTTGTCACGCAAGGGGATGCGCATGGCCTTCATTGCGGAAGTGCCCGGCGTGGCGACGCGGTAGGCAGGCAGCAGCCAGGCATTGGCCAGCGCTGCCAGCACAAACGCCGCGCATCCGCCCAGTCCCACCCACAGGAAATCGACGCCGAGCAGCATGGTGCCGAGCAGGGCGCCCGTCACTGCAGCCACGCTTTCCTGCATCATCAGCAGCGAATAGAAGCGCGGCCGCTCGGCGGGGCGGGTCAGTTTGACCACAAGGGCTCCACGCGCCGGATCGAACAGCGCGCCGCCCAGTCCCGACAGCACGCAGGACAGCACCAGCATGGCCGGATTGACGGCGCAAGCCATCGCTGCGAAGCCCAGGGCCCGCAGCAGCATGCCGGCGACGATCATCGGCTTGGCGCCGAAATGGTCGGACAGCGAACCGCCGAACAGCGACAAGCCCTGCTGCGCCACCTGGCGCACGCCAAGCGCAAGGCCGACCGAGGCGGCGGCCCAGCCCAACTGGCCGACGAAGTGCAGCGCCACCACGGGGAACACCAGGTAGAAGCCGGATACCACCAGCATGTGGTCCACCATCAGGAACCTTTTGCCCAACCTTCTTGCCCGCGCCGCTGCCGCCATGCCTGCTCCCTTCAATAATGCTGACAGTTTAGGCAGCACTAAGACATAATAGAAGCCGTTATCTCGTGATATTTCGTATTTGAATTCCTTATGGCACTCAGCTTTGACGACCTGGCCCTGCTGGTGGAAATCGTGGAGTCGGGCAGTTTTTCGCAGGCCGCCGCGCGGCGCCGCTGGTCGCAGCCCCAGGTGAGCCAGCGCGTGGCGGCGCTGGAAGACCAATTGGGCGTGCAGCTGTTTGCCCGCCATCGCCGCGGCGCCACGCCGACGCCGGCCTGCCTGACGTTCCTGCCGTCGGCGCAGCAGGCGCTGGATGCCATCGAAGCGGGCAAGCTGGCAGTGCAGGGCGCCCCGGCATTGCCGCAAGTAGTGCTGGCCTGCGTGCCTTCGCTGACCTCATTGCTGTTCGGCCCCTTGCTGCTCAAGCTGGCTGACGCGCCGCTGGAAATCCGCTGCACCACCGATCACTCGCCGGTCATCATGGAAAAGCTGCTGACCGGCCGCGCACAACTGGGCTTCGTGCTGAAGTGCCCGGCCATCGCCGGCATCCAGCTGGAGCGTTTGTACAGTTCGCCGATTGTCGCGGTGGTGCGGCGCGGGCATCCCCTGGCGCGGCGCAGCGCCTTGAACCTGGCCGACGTGGCCAATGCGCGGCTGGCGCCGCAATTCTGGGGCGAGGGCTGCGATGAACTGATCCGCATGCTGCGTGCACACCGCCGTAGCGATAGCGCCATCCACGCCATCCAGCCTGCCAGCGCGGCAATCGAGCTGGCGCTGGAGCATGGCTTCCTGACGTTCATGCCGGAGATGGCGGCTGCGCGCCAGCTCAAGCTGGGCAACCTGGTGAAACTGGAGATTGGAGATTTGCCGCGCTGGGAGTGGGAGGCGATGGTGGCCTGGCGCAGCGGCAAGCGGCCCGACGCGGCCAAGCAGCGCGTACTGCAGGCCGTGCGGGAACTAGTGCACTGAGCTAGTGCACAGGGGCGTCGCTGTTGCGGCGTTGTTCCGGATAGGCCAGCACGCGCAGGATCACGCTGCGCGGCACATGCATGCTTTGCATGTAAATCCAGGCGTTGGCGGCACCCATCTGCGCATGCAGTTCAATGCCTTTGTCCACCTGGACTGCCATTTGCTGGTCATAGCGTGTATCGCTCATGATGCTTGCCCCTGCCGGATTGTCATCCGGTCATTATCGAACAACGGCGTCAGGCGAGCAAGCGCTGGTTTTCGAGGAAGCCAAGCAGTACCTGGTTGACATCGGCAGCGTGGGTGATCGGCGCCATATGGCCGCCGGCGGTCAGCGTGAACTGCGCTTGCGGCAGCGCGGCAGCCAGCGTTTCCGCCACGCGGCGGGTGGAAGCCGGGCCCTTGGCGCCCGCCATCACCAGCGCCGGCAGGTCCAGTTGCGCCATGTCGGCCACGCGGGCCGGCTCGCCGAGCAGGGCCACGAAGTCCAGCTTGACCTTGGCGATGCCGTTGGTGAAGCGGTGGCGCTGCACCTCCGGCAGGGAGTCGAAGGCGCCGGCGCGGTTCCAGTAGTCGATGAAGGCGCGCGTCGCATCTTCGGCGGTGGCGGCGGCGTTGATGTCGGCCACCACGGCTTCGATTTCCTGGCGCCCGGCATCGCTGGCCGGCAGCAGGTGGAAGGCCACCGGTTCGAACACGGACAGCGACAGCACGCGCTCGCGCATCTGGCGCGCCAGGCGCAGGGCGGTGGCGCCGCCGTAGGAGTGACCGACGAGGTGGAATTGCTCACCGGCATCAAGATGGGAGGCCAGGGCAGCCGCCACGGCGTCGGCTTCATGCGCCAGGGTGTAGCCGGCGGCAGCGGCTTCGGTCGGGAAGGCGGATTTGCCATAGCCCAACAGGTCGATGGCGATGAAGCGGTAATTGGCCTCTTGCTCGGCCATCAGGGCGTTCCACTGGCTGCGGGAGCTGAGCGAACTGTGCAGCAAAACAACGGCGGGGCGGGTGTCTGGCGTAGTGTGCATCTTCTTCTCTGAAAACCGATATCCAAAAGACAAGCCCGCTATTATACCGCGCCGCAACAAATTGCCCTGCGGCTTCAAGCGGTAAATGTCGAAATTCCTTACAGAAATCTACAAATTCCTCAACGCATAGCCCGGTTCCCCTTGACACATAAACGTGGCATAGAAACTGCTTTGTTACTTTTAGTGACGATGGAGGCCCAAGTGATCATGGAACGCTCTGCCTTGCCCGCGCTATTGCTGACGCTATTGCTCGGGTTGCTTATGCAAGGGATGCTTGCGGGGCTGCACTTTGCAACTGCGCGCTCCGAGTGGCTGTACCGCTCCCTTTACCTGTTGGCACTGCTGCTGAACTTGCTGGCGGTGCGTCGCCTGAATCCGGCCAACCTGTCGGAGGCGGTGTTGCCACTGGCGCCGATGGTCATGGCAGTGGCGATCACGTACTTTTCGGTCAGCGACCCGGAAGCGCCGGCCCAGATTACCTTGCTGCTGCTGCCAATCGTGCATGGCGCAGCGGCAGGCTGCATGCTGTTGCTGCCGCTGGATGAGGGGGACGACCAGCGCTGAGGCCGGCATTATTTTGCACTGGCGACTTTATCGCGCAATTCGAGTGCTTGCCGCGCCAGGCGCAATGTCTGCACATCGACTTTGGGCGACACGTGGACCGGTGGCTTGCTGGTCCACTGGCTGCGCGCCTGTTCGGATGGCGGCAGCACGAAGTGCTCTTTTTCCAGCACGGGGCGGCTCGCATTGGGCAGGGTTTCACAGGGGCGGTCGGTCAGCATGACGACGCCCTGGCTGTCGATGCAACGGAAGAAATTGTCCTCGGCGGTTGCCGGCAGCGCAAGTGCGCACAAGGCGCAAGAAATCAGTAAGTGCCGCATGGCCCACCTCCTTTCGCTTGGTGGAGCCAGTATGCGGCGAGCCCTGCTTAGGGTCTGTGCGGCGCCTCACCGTGGGCCCGCAGCACTCTATCCCATGCCGGTACAGCCTCGCGCCAGAAGGCTTCGATACTGTCGGCCTTGACTTCCAGTCCAAGGAAGCGTGCTGCGGGCAGCAGGGCGCTGCCCAGCAGGCTGTCGGCAGGCGCACCGGTATCAAAGGCTTGTGCGCCGGTTTGCTTGGACAGCTTTTCCCCGTCGGCATTGACCACAAGTGGCAGGTGCAGGTAGCGCGGCTGCGGCAGGCCGAGCAACTGTTGCAGGAAAATCTGGCGCGGCGTGGAGTCCAGCAGGTCGGCGCCGCGCACGATGTCGGTGATGCCTTGCGCGCCATCGTCCACCACCACCGCCAGCTGGTAAGCCCAGAAACCGTCGGCGCGGCGAATCACGAAATCGCCCACCTCGGCGGTGATGTCCTGGCTGATGTCGCCGGCGAAGCGGTCGTGGAAGCGGATCACGCAATGTGGCTCCTGCGGCGTGCGAAGGCGCAGCGCGCGCGCCGTGCGGCCGGGCGCCAGGCCGTTGCGGCAGGTGCCGGGATAGACCAGGCTGGGATTGCCGGCCTGGCCCAGGCGAAGCTGGGAATCTGCGATCTCCTTGCGCGAACAGCCGCAGGGATAGATGTTGTTGCCAAGCTGGCGCAGCGCCGCTTCATACAGGTCTTCGCGCTGCGTTTGCCAGGTTACTTCGCCATCCCATTGCATGCCGCAGCGCTGCAGCGACGCCAGGATATGCTGGTCGGCGCCTTCCACGTTGCGGTCGCGGTCAACGTCTTCCACGCGCACCAGCCACTGGCCGCCATGGACTTTGGCGTCGAGGTAGCTGGCCATGGCAGCTACCAGGGAACCAAGGTGCAGCGGGCCGGTGGGGGAGGGCGCAAAGCGGCCGATGTAAGGCGTGTGTTTCATACGGGCCGTAGCATACCATTCCGCATGCTGCGCTGCAGCTTGGCGCGCGCGGCAAATCCGCTAGAATGCCCGCGCGGCCATCAGCCGCGCCCAATGGACAATCCACAAGACAAAGACATGACTAAATCCATCACCCTCGTAGCGTCCACCCTGGCGGCCAGCATCGCGCTGGCGCTGGCTCCGGCCCATGCAGCAGGCGTCAAAGGCGGCAAGGCATTGCAGCCGACCGTGCAGGAAGCACCGTTGCGCGCCCACCTGGCTTTCCTGTCCAGCGACCTGCTGGAAGGCCGCGGCACCGGCCAGCGCGGCGGCGACCTGACCGTCTCCTACCTGGAAAACCAGGCCATGGCCGTGGGCTTGAAACCGGTGGACGGCGTCACCTATCGCCAACTGGTGAAAATCGCCGGCGTCAAGACTGACGCAGCGGCTTCCAACCTGCGCATGGAAGTGAATGGCGTGGCGCTGCCGGCCGGCTTCGGCAAGGATTGGGTGTATGCGCCCGGCGATGCGCAGGCTGCGCACAGCTTCAACGCCGACCTGGTATTCGTCGGCTACGGCATTACCGCGTCGGAAGAAGGCTGGGACGACTACAAGGGCCAGGACCTGAAGGGCAAGGTCATCGTCATGATGGTCAACGACCCGATGCCGACGGCCGATGCGCCGAACCGTTTCGGCGGCAAGGCACTGACCTATTACGGCCGCTGGACTTACAAGTTCGAGGAAGCCAAGCGCAAGGGCGCTATCGGCGCACTGCTGATCCACACCGATGCTTCCGCTTCTTATGGCTACAGCGTGGTGAAAAACAGCTGGGATGGCGTGGAACGCTTCCAGCTGGCGCAAGGCACGCCGGGCACCGAGCTGCAAGGCTGGCTGACCAACGATACCGCGCTGGCGTTGTTCAAGGCTGCAGGCCTGGACCTGGACCAGTTGCGCGCAGCTGCCGAACGCAAGGATTTCCAGCCGGTGGCGCTGAAAGCCAAACTGGTGGGTGATATGAAAGCCGAGGTGCGCAAGGTCGAGCAGTTCAACGTAGCGGGCGTGGTACCGGGCACCGATCCTAAGCTGAAGGATGAAGTGGTGATTTACTCGGCGCACTGGGACCACCTGGGCAAGCAGGGCACTGGCGGTGACACCATCTACAACGGCGCGGTCGACAATGCCTCCGGCAGCGCGGCCTTGCTGGCCATGGCGCAGGAAGCTGTGAAGTCGCCGGCCAAGCGCAGCCAGATGTTCCTGTGGGTGGCGGCGGAAGAACAGGGCCTGCTTGGTAGCGCGGCCTATGCGGAAGCGCCACTGTGGCCGTTGGCGAAAACGGCAGCGAACCTGAACCTGGACTCGCTGAACTGGATCGGCACCACGCGCGACATCGGCACTGCAGGCAGCGAACGCACCGACCTTGGCAAGATGGCGGAAGCTGCGGCGAAAGGCATGAAGATGGTGATCGCGAAAGAGAAGCCTGACCTGGCGGGCGGTTACTTCCGTTCCGACCACTTCAGCTTTGCCAAGGCGGGCGTGCCGGCGTTCTCGATCACGTCCGGCAGCGACTATCTCGGCGACAAGGAGAAGGCGGAGCAGATGCGCGCGGCTTACCGCAAGAGCTACCACCAGGTCAGCGACGAATACGATCCTAACTGGTCGATGGCGGGCATGACGCAGATGGCGCAGTTCACCCTGAACCTGGGGCGCATCGTGGCCGATGCGCCGAAGATGCCGGAGTGGAAAGCGGGCGATGCGTTCAGCAAGGCACGCGCCAAATAGGAGCGCTGATTCAGTTCACCTGACCATGACGGTCAGGTGGGTTGGCCAGTAGCTAGCGTGCTCGGAGTTCATCTGGCATTAGGTACCAGATGAGCCAAGTTCTCGCTGGCGGATTTCGGCCAACAGCGATCGGATGGGCGCGGTGTGTTTTTCGGCCGCCCCGTCTAATTTGGTCGAAACCGGGCGCGTTTGGTCTAATCGAGTCCAGAATTTCGTTATCGCCGAAATTCGTAGACCGAATTGGACTCCGCCAAGAAACATGCAGACCATTTTAGACCATTGGTTCCCGCGGCTTAGACCAATGTAGACACCTGGGGGAAATGTTTAGACTGCCGTAGACGCAGTTCGTCAGCGCGGACTCGGCAATTGGCTGCGCGTATCCAATACTCGTCACCTGGATAGCGTACCCAGACGAAGCGCCAGGCATTGCGTCCTTTCGCGTGGCGATTGGCGAACTGCGATGGCGTCAACGAAGCACCATCTTCGGAAACGATGTGATCGCCAACGACCTTTGCAAATTCGATGACGCCACTGTGGCTGGTGCGCAAGCTGGTCCCTTCCGGCAGGAAGAGGTTCTTCCATTGGTAGCCATGTATTGCCTGGCCATTCTTGCGTAGCGAGAGCCGTTCCATTTCAACGGTCAGCCAGCGATGCACCAGTTCCGTCACAAAGGCGTCGGGTTTGACGCCAGGGCGGACATCCATCAAAAAAAATTCCAGTTCAAGATAGTCGGCGATGGGAAGGTACACCGCCTGCTTCGGTTCATATTCCATGATCCAGTCCCCCTCAAAAATGGTCTAAAGATTGGATCGCGGAACGGGAATATAGTTCCGTTTAGACTTTGGCTCTTTTTCGCTGGACCGTTTTAGACATTCGCGCCAAATTCCTGGACTGTTTTAGACAATGACCCGTATCGTTCAGACGCATTTAGACCGAAATTGCCCGGATTAGATCCAAATAGACAGTGGTAGGAATTTTCCCTATAGGGGGGATATATTGACGGATGTGCGTGAGAGACCGCAGATTGCTGATAAAAAGTCCAACTGCTACTGAGCGATACCAAGGCCAGTAAGAAGGGGCGCGTATTGCATTGGCGTGCCAAGTCAACCATCAGGGATTACAAATTAGTGGCCCTACGCAGTGGCCGACAACCGCCGCGTCGCCGCACTGCGGCGTTCCTCATCCTTCATGGTTTCGCGCATGGTCTGTTGCACGAAATCGAGGTGGTGGCGGGCAGCACGCCCCGCCACATCCATCTTTCTCTCCCTGACCGCGTCCCAGATCGC
This sequence comes from uncultured Duganella sp., assembly GCA_946482635.1. The sequence continues at coordinate 14,079 of CAMLSG010000009.1, read as the reverse complement.
GCGATGCTGCACCTGAAGCTGCGCCCATAATTCCGGCCGCGCCGTCAGGTATTCCAGGTTGCTTTGCACATGGCCTTCCATGACCTTGTGCAGGCTGGAACTCAGGTGCCCGATCATCACATTGTGCGAGGCTTCCGCAATCGCCTGGTGGAATTCCACGTCGGTCTTGATGCATTGCTCCAGGTCTTGCTCCGCCAACGCCCGCTCCAGGGCCGCATGGCAGGCGCGGATGCGTTCGAAGTCTTCCTCGGTCCCGCGCTCGGCAGCCAGCTGCGCCGCCTGGCCTTCCAGCATATGGCGGAACTCCAGCATGTCGCCGTGGATATCGGGATGGTCCTTCAGCATCTGCTGCCACGGGTCGGTGAATGCAGCCTGCATGGAATCGGTCACGAAGGTACCGCCGCCATGGCGCGTGATCAGCAGTCCCTTGGCCACCAGCGATTGCAGGGCCCCGCGCAGGGAAGGGCGCGATACGCCCAGTTCCACCGCCAGTTCGCGCTCGGACGGCAGGCGGTCGCCGGGCTTCAGCGAGCCTTCGAGGATACGGGTTTCGAGTTCAGTGGCGACGACATCGGACAGGCGTTGGGCGGATGGCATGGCGGCTCGCGGCGTAGTGGTAAGACCGCCGGATGCTACCATAATTGACCTTTTGTTGCCCTGTGGTCTATATTGCAATGCATGATTAATCTCCTGATTATCCTGGCCGCAGCGGCTGCGACGCCCGATGGCATCGGCTATCCTTCCGCGGCGACAGCGCTGGAGGCGTTGAAGGCGCGCGGCGACGTGACGATCTCCGAGGAGGGCGACTGGACTACCGCCGACGACAAGGCAAACCGCACGCTGTGGTCCTTCACGCTGCCCGGCCACCCGGCACATCCTGCAGCCGTGCGGCGAAAAGTGGTCATGGAAAATGGCCAGGTCTCGATCAGGATGAACTCCTTGTGCCAGGCCAGTAAAGAAGCCTGCGACAGCATGCTGGAAGAATTCCGCCGCATGAATTCGGCGCTGCAGCAGTCGCTGGCGCCGCCCAAGTCCGCCGGAGCAGCACCTTCGTGGCAACCGACCGCTCCGCAGAAGGCGCGCGTCGAGGCTTTGAGCAAGGCTTACTTCGCCGAGAAGGATGCTGCGCGCTATGCTGAGGCATGGGAACGACTTGGCGCTGGCTTGCGTCAGCAATGGACGTTCGAGGCGTGGCGCGATGCCATGGCGGCAAGCGCGGCCCGGGCAGGGAGCATGCAGCAGCGCGACCTGAAGAAGGTGACGATCTATCGCAGTTCGCAAAGCGGCACGCCGGGCACTTATGCGGCGGTGGATTTCACCGGCCGCTTTGCGAATGCCGAAACCTACTGCGGCTACCTGGTGTGGAGCGAGCAGGCGGACGGCAGCTTCCTGCTGATGCGGGAGGAAGAAAACTATATCCTTAACGCGACTGCTGCTCGGCTGACGCCCGAACAGCGGTCGAAAATGAAAGGCGTGTTCCGCTGCGTTGAGTGACGCGCCACCGAAGCTACTTTGCTGCTTGCATGCGCAGCGCTTCCAGCGTGCGCGGTAGGCTGCGCTTACTCATCATCTCGACGATCCAGCCGAAGCCGTATGGGACCGGGCCGGGGTCGGCGTAGACGTGGTATTCAATCAGCGTCTTGCCGTTTTCTCCCGGGATTGGCGTGAATAGCCAGTAGCCGGTGGTGTCTGCGATGGTGTCTGCGGGCGGCAGGCCGGTTGGCACCAGGCGCCATGCGAGCTTGCATTGCGTGGCGTCGGGCTGCTGTTGCTGCTCCAGGCGCAGGCGGTATTTCTTTTGCTGGCCCAGCGGCAGGTCGAGTGTCATGTCGACCAGGACGTAGCCGTCTCCTTCGCCAACCGGCAGCGCGCTTTTTGTGTTTGGCATGTAGGAGGAGTAGGACGCATAGTCCTGCACCATTGCACACAGGCGCGGTACGGAGGCCTGGACCAGCGTCCAGGCGGTGAAGGCCTTGCCTTGCAGGCCTGGATTCGGCACTTCAGCCACTTGGACGGTGCCGCCGGACAGCGAGGCCATGTCGGGTACTGGCGGCGCGGCGACATTGTTTGCGGCCGCTGTGGCACCGCCAGGGACGGCAATGGCGAAGGCCAATGCCGCGGCCGGCCAGGACGCGCGCCGCGCGCGCGCCGGGAGATGGCGAATGGCGGTCTTCATTGCCTGAGCGCCAGCGTAATGACGGTTCCCGTCAGGTCGATGCCCCTGATCGATATGCTGCCGAAGCTCGGCCCGCTGGCTGCGGCGCCATGCACGCGGATGTTGTTGAAATTGATTTCTCCGATCGTGGTCGGCAGGTTCAACGACAAGGAGCCGTCGGGATTGATGGTAGTCGTTGCGCGGTTCGCCGCGTACACCACGTTGTTCACGCTCACATCGGAGTCGAGCATGCCAAGTACGGGATTCACCAGCTTGGCCAGGTCGCCGCTCACCTCCACGCCATTGCGCTTCAATTGCTCGCGCACCTGCCGCACCAGGTCTTCACCCAGGCCTTGTGCGGTGACGGCGTCCAGCTCACTTTCCGCCAGCGCCGCCATGGAACTTTCACGCGGAAGGATTGCCGCCGGCGCGCTGATGGCTGCCGGCGCGGCGGCCAGCGTTTCGGCCGCATACGCCTCCAGCGGCGCAAAGATCGCGCCGATCAGCGCCGCCGCCATGCGCACGCGGCGCTGCTTGCGCAGGATGTCCTGCACATGCTGGTGCGTGACCAGTTCCCACTCGGCGAAGATCTCGCCGAGCCGCTGGCCGGTCTGCCGCTGGTGTTCGATCGCCTTCTGAAGCTGTTCTTCGGTGACCAGCTTGTGCTTGACCAGCAACTGGCCAAACAGCTGCGCAGGATGCTCCGGTTTATACCATGCCATGTTTTTCTCCATGATTGGCCAGGTCGGAAGGCGTCATGCCGAACCAGCGTTTGCAGGCCCGGTAAAACGCGCTCGGTTCGGAAAAGCCCAATTGGAAGCTGAGCATCTTCAGCGACAGTTCGCCAGCTTCAAGCGATTGCCGCGCCAGCGCGCGCCGGGTGTCGTCGACCACGGCGGAAAAGCTGGTGCCTTCTTCGGCCAGCCGCCGCTGCAAGGTTCGCTCGCTCATGGCCAGCAAGCCCGCGACGGCGTCGCGGTGCGGCGGCCCTTTCGGCAGCAGCGCTGCGAGGATTTCCTGCACGCGGGCCGTGAACGCAGGAGGCTGCGCTTCGGCCAGTTGAGCGAGGATAGGCTGGGGACCGCCCGGCAGCGGCATGCCGGCGTTGGGCAGCGCAGCCACCATGTCGGCGTCGGAAAACTCCATCACATTGTGCGGCCGGTTGAAATGCACCGGGCAGCCGAAGGTGTTCTCGAAGAACGCCGAATTGGCTGGTTCCGGGAACGCATACTCCACTTTCACCGGCACCGCATCGTCGCGTCCGGACGCGCAGCGCAGGGTGCGCAGCAGCACGCACCAGACGAAGTCGTAGCGCTGGCGGGGCACCACGCGGTGCATGCCGGGCAGCAGGATGCCCACGCGCGTGTGGCCGTGACAGCGCTCGATCGTGCTTTGCACGGTCGGCGACAGCAGCATGATGTGCCCCATCACGCCCAGCCAGCCCAGGCGGTGAGGCGTGGAGACCTTCAGGCCGATCAGCGGATCGCCCGAATGTTCAACCACCAGCTCCCACAGGTGGCTGAGTTTGTCCGACAGCGTCAACGCGTCGCATGCCAGTCCGTCGCCTTCATTCAGGCCGGCTTGCTCGAACAGCGCTTCCGCTTCAACGCCGGAATGGGAAAGGCGCGATTTGACACCGCGCACCAGGTGAAGAGCCGAAGAATAGCTCATGGCCTGTGCTCCCGCTCAGGGCGTCACCGCACTACGCAGGCGCATGCCGATGCGCTGCTGCAGGTCCTGCAGCTTGGGGTCCATCACGGCACGCGTGTCGGCGGCGACCCCTTCGCCCAGCTTCTTCTGCAGCTCGGGCATCATGGCTTCGAACTTCTTCTTCACGGGAGATTCGAGGATGGTGATCATCTGGCGCAGCTCCTCCTCATTGAATCGCTCGGCCAGCAATGGCGCAATGGTGGTGCCGACCAGCTTGTGGGCGCTGGCTTCCGCCACGGGCTTGTTCTCGTCCATGAACTTGCGTGCATCGGCCACGATTTCCTTCAGCGCCGCATCGCGCTTTTCAGGCGAGACGCGTCCCTGCAGCACGGCGCGTGCCTGTTGCACTGCATCGCCGACCGGCGCTTGCAGCATCGACTCGCCGATGGTCTCGGGGTGCCAGAGCTGCAGCACGCGGTTGACCAGTTCCTGTTTCGCGGCCGGTACCGGCGCCGCATTCACTGTGCCCCCGATGGCCAGGGCGGCGATCATTGTCGCGAGTTTTTTCATCTCAAACGCTCCTAGAAATGTTCAACAAGACTGAATCCGGCGTACCGGACCTTGATATCGCCAGCCACGTCCTGGCCGGCATATGGGTTGTAAATGATGTTGAGGAATTTGCTGCTGTTCATGTTGTCCGACGATTCGGCCGGCGCGTTGAACTTGCCCGCCATGTAGGAGGCGGCCAGGTTCAGCTCATACTTTTTGCTGATGCGCCAGTTCAGGCCCACGCTATACAGCTTGGTGTCCGGCAGCGGCGCGATCAGGTCGATCTTGTTGGCCGGGACCGACGTCTTGCGGGGCTCATAGCCCAGGCGCAGCGCCATACGTTCAGTCGGGAACAGTTGCAGGCCGTAGCCCATATTCAGCACGCTCTTGTAGCCGCGCGGGATTTTCAGCTTGGTGGAATCTGGAACGCCATACAGGCGCGCCACCTCCAGCAGCTTGATGCTCTGGTCGAACTCGAACACGAGCTGGTTCCAGTCGCTCCAGCGCGCATAGCTGGCATCCACGTTCAGCTGCACATAGCGTACCGGCTTGAACTTCACGCCGACCTGCAGGTGCGAAGGGAAGGGGATGCTGGCCGACATATTGCCATGCTGGACTTCGGGTATCGACTGCGGCAAGCCAAGGATGGCGCCGGCCACGGGGCCGAACAGGCTGGAATTCAGGCCCTTGACGAAGTTGCGCAGCATCGGTTCCGTCTCGAAGGTGTAATGCCCGGTATAGCGGGTCTTCGAGCCGCCCTGGTAGACCACGCCCAGGGCAAACCACGGCCGCGGTTCCCACAGCACGCCCAGGTTCAGAGTCGGATCGACCGGCGAGGTCATTTCCAGCCGCATCGCGGCCGCCTTCTTGAACGGGTTGACCATGCCGGCCTTGCCGCCGCCGCACAGGCCGAATCCGAAGGTGTCGATGATGTTGCCGCCTTCTTCCGGGCACCAGCCTTCCTGCAGCTTGCCGAAAATACCGAGCAACTGGTTCGGGAAGCGCATATGCGTATCGACCACGAAAGCCGAGTGCGCGATCGGCACGGCGGCACCGAAGCGCAGCGTGTCCGAATACTTGTAGCCGACCGCCGGCGAAGCCCACACCAGCCTTTGCAGCTGGATCTGGCGGCCGTCGAAGCGCCCCGGGTCATCCGGATCCTTGGTGCGGTCAAGGCTGATCGCCTGCGCCATATAGGAATTGGTGGCGAAGGTCCAAGGCGAGCCGGGATTATTCCAGGCGAAGCCGAAGGTCGGCACGATCACGCCGGGCAGGCGCCAGCCCGGCATGCCGTAGGCCGGCACGTACATGGCTTGCCGCATCGGCCCGGTATGGGTGCCGCTGATAGGATCGTCCTTCCAGCCGCCGATATCGAAGCCGGCCGGCGCCGAAAAGCCGGCGCGGGCGCGGATCGACGCGCCGAACGCCGTGTGCTGCATGCTGTCTCCCTGCAGGCGTGCCAGCCCGGCGGGGTTGAAGTGCACCGAGTCGATGCCGGGCGGGTCGGCCGTGACGGCGTTCCCGAGCGACATGGCCGCCACGCTGGTGGTCAGGTTTTCCACCAGCGCGGCCTGCGCGGGCAGAACGTGGGCAAGCGCGGCGGCACATGCCGCCAGGCGAAGCGGGGCTCGCATTGCTGCCTCGTCAGAAAGCCAGCGGCAGGTTCAGGCCCACCGAGAAGTTCGGCGAGTCGCTGGTGAGGCCAATGCCGACCGACATATTGACCGTGTTCTTCGGCGACATGCGGTAACCCATGCCGAAGTTCAGGATCGCAGAGGTCTGGGTATTGGTGCGCACGTTCAAACCGTCGGCAAAACGCAACTTCGCGCCCTGGGCAATCGCGCCCTGGAAGGACATCGTTGTAGAAATGCCATACGACAGGGCGTAGGCGAAACCCATGCCGAAGCCGAACTGTGTGCCGGGCGCCACGCGCGTCAGCACGCGCGTGCCGTTGGCCTGGTGCAGGCCGGTAGCCTGGGTGCTGGCGGTCAGCGACAGGGAGCCGAACAGCGCCACCGGATCGACGATGCGGTTGACGTTCATGCCCAGCGACAGCGCAGCGACGCCGCTGCCGGTTGCCTCGCCGCTGCCGGCGATGATCTTGAACGGACTGCGGCCGCTGGGCAGGCGCAGGTTGCTGGTGGCGGTGAAGTTGGCGCGGTCGCGCCGTGCTTCCCACGGCTGGTAGCGCGCGCCGATCGCGATGTCGCCCAGCGAGAACGAGGTGTTGTTGCCATTGCGCGACTCGGCGAACTTGCCGATCACCGGCAGGGTCACGTTGGCGGTCAGGTTGTCCCACACGCCATAGTCGACCGACAGGGTGTTGGTGACGACGTGGGCCGACACGTTTTCGATTTCAAACAGGGTCAGGCCGTCGGCGGCGATGTCGGTGACGATCTTTTCCTGGCCGATGTAGGTGTAGTTCAAGTCGTAGGTGTATTGCGATTTGCCTTTGCGGATCAGGGAATACTGCTTGTCGACTGCGGTCAGGGTTTCTTTCAGCAGGGCGCTCTGGTCGCCTTCGCCTTCCTTCTTCGCCAGCGCATCGCGTGCGGCGGCGGTGGTGTTGGCTGCCGTGCTTTCCTGCGCGCCGGCGGTCGAATGCACCAGCAGGGCGGTGGCAAGCATGAATGGCAGGTACTGGTATTTCATTCGCGTTTCCTTATTGACGGTGCATCCAGGTGCGGGCCGGGCCGGAGTTGACGGCACGTTCCAGCAGTTGCGTGGTGTTGTTGAAGGGATCGAGCTGGCCATGGTTGGTTACGCGGTCCATGTCGACCACGCCCAGCTCCTGGTCATTCAGCGCCAGTTGTGCCGGCGCTTTCTGTCCGGCCGGTGCGGACAGGATGAATAGGGTGTTCTTGTCCCACAGCGTGGCGAATTCCTGCACCGAGAAGGCCAGGTTGCCGGCGGAGGGATCGGCGATGTAGACCACGCCGTTGCGTATTCCGCGCAGGACTACGAAGTGCTTGGCGCCGGCGTAGTCGATCGGCACGATGGCCGGTTCTTCCAGCGTCAGCAAGTCCTTCACCTCGGCCTTGTAGCCGGCGGCGGGCACGTTGAGCGAAGCGGCGTAGCGCTTCATGTCCAGCAGCGAAAAGCCGCGGCGCTCGATGATCTTTTCCTTCTCGCCCTTTTCCAGCATGCCTTCCATGGCTTGCTGTTCGGTGACGTCGAGGCCGAGGTGGAACTTGAGGATGGTGACCAGGGCAGCCGAACCGCAGCTGTAGTCGTAGGCCTGGCGCACGATATGGCGGTATTTGAGTTCGGAGAACGGCTCCATGCTCACGGACTGCGAATAGCTGCCGCCGCCCAGCATGGTTTGCGGCATCTCGTACTGGCCTTTGGGACGCTCCTGCACGTCGTGGCGGGAGAGGGCGGCGGAACCGCCAATCAGGGCTGCCAGGACCCCCATCAACAGCATCAGCATGGCAGCTCCCGATCGTTGGGGTAAGCGCTGCCCTTGCGCGTCGCGCGCGCGTCGAATCCTGCTCCCATGGCGTCTCCAATGTAATTTGGACGAACGTTCGTCCTTGCTCTTTTGTTATTTATTTACGCACGTTTCGTGGCTTGCACGATGCATAAAAATTAGATGCACACCTCTACTTCGCACCCGAAAACTTATGCTAAAGCGAGCAACATGCGCACAACAGCGCTCTTCCTCTGGGTGGCTCCCCAGGACAATTGTTTGGCCTGTGCGGTCAGTGCGAAACGCTAGACCCTGTGCGGCGGCGCCACCTATCATAAATTTAATTAATATTCGAACAATATTAAGACGGCGCTTCGCCAACCCGGGCTTACCAGGTTCGGGACCGGCAAGGAGGCGCAACAGGTGCAGCAAGCAAATCAAATTATTCTTATTCGAACGGAGATCAACCTTATGAAACGCATTACCACCGCTGTAGCAATCGCCCTGTCCACCCTGGCCCTGTCCGCATCCGCAATGACTCCGATCAAAGACGCAGAACTGAGCGCCGTTACCGGCCAGGACGGCGTGTCGATCGGCGCCAACCTGAACGTCAAAGTCGAATCCTTCGTCTACACCGACACGGACGCTCTGGATGCCAACGGCCTGGGCGGCGGTTCGGTGAGCTTCAACGGCATCAAGGTCAATGGCCTGATCGCTGCAACCATCGACATCCTGTCGCGCAACTCCTTCCTGCAGGCTGCCGGCGCTGCCGGCGTGACCAACCCAGGCACCTTCTACAACCCGGCAACCGGCGGCGACGTGGTGCAGATCGCCATCCCAGCCGACGTGCAAGTGGCAGCAGGCAAACTGCTGAACATCTCCGTTGACGCGATCAAGATGGGCGGCAGCAATGCTTCCTACGGTTCGATGGCCATGAACCAGCTCGACCTGCGTGGCACCCAAGTGTGGATTTGGGCACACTAATCGCCGATGCGGCCGTGGGAGCGGCCGCTCTGCGAATTTCCTGATGATGGAATCCCGTCTCTTTGCGGCCGCCCTCGCGGCCGCCTTTTTCTGCGCACCGGCTTCTGCGCAACTGCGGCCCATGAGCGACGACGACTTGTCGCGCGCGCGCGGGCAGGGCTTGCTGGCAGTGAGCAACAGCACGCTTGGCGGCTTCGATTTCACGCGCATCGCGCTGGATGCGGACGTGGAACTGAATGCGAACTTGCGTAACATCCGCCTTGGCGATTACCGCTTTCCTTCGCGTGAAGGGACGGGCGCTGACATCGACATGCCGGCACTGCAGTTCGGGCAGAACGGCAGCAAGGTTTCGATCACCAATCCATATTTCGAAGTCGTGTACCGCAACACCGGCGATGCAGCCGCGCCGCGCGAAGTGGTGGGCATGCGCATGGGCTTCGACAGCATCAAGGGCGACGTGGGCCTGAAGGTGAGCAGCCTTTCCGGTTCGCTGCTGGTCAGCGGCGTGGACGCGAACGGCCAGCCAGCCACCATTGATTCGCATACCGATGCGGGCGGAGGCAAGCGCTGGGATGGCGCCAGCTCCCTGGTCGGCGTGCGCGCGGGCGATGCCTCCGGGCCGAGCCGCGATTTCTGGATTTCCGTGCTGAAGTCGGGCGTGCAGTTCCAGGCGCCGAGCGGTACGACGCAGATGCCGGATGCCGCACAGTCGGGCGTCTGGCTCAACTGGCGCGACAAGCTGGTGTCGCTGACCAACCTGCCGGCCGCACAGGTGCCTGCTCCAGCGGCACCTGCGCCCGCGCCAACCATATCGGGCGGCCGCTGATGACTGCCGCACGCCGCTCCCTGCCGGCTACGTGCGCCGTATGCCTCGCGCTGGCCGGCACCGCGCTGGCGCCGGCGAAAGCCCTTGCCGATGGCCTGCGTCCACTCAACGACAGCGCGCTTTCCGACGTGCGGGGACGCGACGGCGTCAGCTTCGACCTGAACGGCTTCTCCATGAACGGCGACCTGCGCGTGACGTACACGCGCCCTGATGGCGCCAGCATCTGGGCCGGCAATCCCAGCGCATCGCGCAGCGACAGCGCAACGCCATTTTCCGATCCCTACCGTTTCGACATCGTGCGCAGCACGAATGGCCTGGCCGATGTCGCGCAATTCAGCCTGCCGCAAAACATCAACGGCGAGCAGAAATGGCAGCTCGCCTACGACTTCGGTGTGAATGCCGACGGCATCGACCGGGACGGCGGCTCCATCGTGGTGAGCGACCTGGCCCTGTACGGCGGCAGCTGGCAATTCTCCACGCCGCGCAACCAGGACGGCCTGGCGCTGGGCGTGGCGACGCGCATGGAAGTCGGCCAATGGGCGCTGCGCCCGAATGGACGCGCCAATACCGTCGGCCAGATGGCACTCGACAATATCCGCATCGGCGCAACGGACGAAAACGGCAACTTCACCGGCCAGCCCTGGGTGATCGCCGACGTCGCGCGCCAGCCGGCGCTGGTCAACGCGCTGGCCGACGAAAATGGACCGCGCCTGCATATCGGCATCGCTGCGCCCGACGCCCAGTACGGCACCGGCCAGGCCCCCAGCGGCGGCATTGAAATCGGCAAGATCAGCTTCACTGCGCCGAGCGGCAATGTGGACCTGGGTTCTTCGCGCATCGGGAATATCCAGATCAACTACCTCGATATCAAATTCCGCCAATGACGAAACTCGCCGCACTGATGCTGCTGGTTCCGGCCTTGCTGCAGGCCGCGCCGCCGCAGCCGCTTGACGACAATGAGCTGTCCGGCGTCAGCGCCCGCGACGGCATCAGCTTTGCCGCCCACGTGGTGGTGAACGATCCGACGCTGGTTGGCGCCGTCACCGACAGCCGCTTGTCGCTGGGCTTCCACGACGGCGGGCAGCCGCGCTACATCGTGCTGCGCAATGTGCGCGGCACGGTCGATATGTTCGCCATCGGCCTGAACGTGCAAGCCCGCCCGGACGGCAGCGGCGACTACATCGCCATCACGCTGCCGTCGCAGATGCGCTACACAAACTTCGGTTTCGAATCAATGAGCGTGCAGAACGACCCCAATGCTTCCGTCACCGGCAATCTTGGCAGCGTCAATATCAACGGCAACCTGCAGATGCAGGGCGAATTCCGCATGTGGGCACATTAGTCGCGGCGTTCGGTTGCGAACACCACCAGCGCGGCCAGCGGGAACATCAGCCCGGCGATGAGTACACCGTGCCAGCCGAAGCGGGCCCAGGTCCAACCGCCCAGCCAGGAACCGAATGCGCCGCCGGCGAAGAAGATCGAGATGTACACGCCATTCAGGCGGCTGCGCATCTCCGCACCCAGCGAGAAGATGGCACGCTGGCCGACCACCAGGTTGGCGGAGGCGCCCATGTCCAGCACTATTCCGCATAGCACCAGCAATACCAGGGTGAACTGGCGGCCGCCGTGCAGGAGCAAAGGCGCGCCGAATGCTACGGCTGCAGCGAGCAGCGCAAACAGCGTGGTCGAACGGCTCTTGCCCTGGTCGGCGCGCATGCCGGCGATCGGCGATGCGATGGCGCCGGCCACGCCCAGCAAGGCGAAGATCGCGATGCCGGTCTGCGACAGGCCGAACGCCGGGCTTGCCAGCACCAGCGGCACGGTGGTCCAGAACAGGCTGAAGGCGCCGAACATGCATGCCTGATAGGCGGCGCGGCGGCGCAGGACAGGCGTGGTGCGCAGCAGCGTCCACATGGAGGCCAGGAGCGCGCCGTAGCGGTAGCCGCCTTCCGGCCGGCGCTGCGGCAGGCGGAATTGCAGCACGAGGGCGAGTACGCCGATGGCGGCGGTGGAGATGTAGAAGATCGCGTGCCATCCCAGCGCATCGGTCACCAGGCTTGATACCGGCCGCGCCAGCATGATCCCCAGCAGTAGTCCGCTCATCACCGTGCCCACCGTCTGGCCCCGGTGTTCCGGCGCCGACAGGTGAGCGGCAAACGGCACCAGCACCTGCGCCGCCGCCGAACAAAGCCCGATCAGGAAAGCCGCCGCCAGGAAGGTGGCAGCGTTGCCCGCCATGGCCGCCCCCAGCAGCGCCACCGCCGTGCCGCCCAGGAGCGTGACGGTCAGGCGGCGGTTCTCCAGCAGGTCGCCAAGCGGGACGATGAAGGCCAGCCCAAGGCAGTAGCCGATCTGCGTCAGCGTGACGATCAGGCCTGCGGCACTTGGTTCAATCCCGGTGGCCCGGCTGATCGGGCCCACCAGCGGCTGGGCGTAATACAGGTTGGCGACTATCAGGCCGCTGGCGACAGCCAGCAGCAGGATCATGGCAGGGGTGATGTGGTGCTCTTGTTTCATGGCGGTGCAGGATAGCACCGAAACAAAAAGCCTGCTGGTGGGTTAATATTTCCAAATGAAAGCCATTTCCGCCATCCTCTTCGGACTCCTGGCCGCTGCCTCGGCGCATGCCGAAAAAGTGGTCATGCTGGTCGATACCGGTACTGAGATGCCGATGGCGGATATCCGCAACGGAGAAGTCGTGGGCGGCATCCACAAGGACCTGGCGGAGGCGCTGGCGCAAAAGATGGGCCGCACCGCCGTCACGCTCCCGATGCCGCGCAAGCGCATCTCGATGGCGCTTGAATCAGGGCAGGCCGACGTGCTGTGCATGTACTTGCCCGAATGGCTGCAAGGGCATTTCGGCTGGACGCAAGCCTTCATGCCGCAGACGGAAATCGTCATCTCCTCGCTGACGGTGGCGCAGCCGCAAAGCCTCCTCGACCTGTGGGGGCAGCCGATTGGCTCCGTGCTTGGGTTCCAGTACCCGGAAATGGTGAAAGCCATGGGCACAGGCTTTGTGCGCGCCGACGCGCATTCGAACCTGGCCAACCTGCGCAAGCTGGCGGCGGGCCGCCTGCGCCACGTCGCCACCATCAAATCGTTTTACGACTACCAGCTGCACAAAGGCGAGAAGGTCAACGTGCATGAACCCCTGGTTGTGCGCAGCTACTATACGCGCTGCGCCGTTTCGGAAAAGGGCCGCGTGCCCCTGGCGGAAGTCGATGCCGCCATTACCCAGCTGGTGCGCGAAGGCACCATCAACAAAATCCTGTCCAACTACCAATAGCATAATGATCAAGAGACTTGCACTAGCCGCCACGCTAGCCTTTGCCACCGCCCATGCCGCAACTCCCCTCAGTAAAGACGCGACCGCTGCAGCACGCTACGCCCGTCAAACCTACGGCGAAAAGGTTATCGACAGCCTGGCCAGCATGGTCAGCTTCAATACCGTAGCCGACGAGAAGGTGCCGTTTGAAAAGAACCCGCAGCACGTCGGCTTCAAGCGCTTCATCAAGCAGGAAGCGGCCCGCCTGGGGCTGGACTTTACGGACCATGGCTACATCATGGTGATCGGCCTGGGCGACAGCAAGGAACGCGTAGGCGTGATCACGCACGGCGACGTGCAGCCGGTCGACTCAAGCAAGTGGAAGCAATCGCCGTTCAAGCTCGATCGCACCAGCGAACCGGGCCTGCTGCTGGGGCGCGGGACCGAGGACGACAAGGGCCCGATCGCCACCGCCATGTATGCAATGAAGGCGATCAAGGACCGCAATATCCCGCTGAAGAAGCGCATCGAACTGTATATCTACATGGCCGAGGAATCGGACTGGGCGCCGCTGGAAGCTTTCCTGAAGACCCATACGCCGCCGCAAACCAATATCACCATCGACGCCGAATACCCTGCGGTGACGGCAGAGAAGGGCTGGGGCGGCGTGCGCGTGACCTTGCCGGACATGGCGCCGGCGCCGGGTAGCGGAGCCTTGGTGTACAGCTTTACCGGCGGCTTCTTCGACAGCCAGATCCCGGAAGATGCACGTGCCGTGATCGACAATGCCGATGCCGCGCTGGAGACGGCTATCCGTACCCGTGCCGCGCAGCAGAAAGGCATGACTTACCAGTATGCATGGCAGGGCACGCGCCTGACTGTCACTGCCAAGGGCCTGGCCGCGCACTCATCAAAGCCGGAAGACGGCGTGAATGCCATCGCCATGCTGGCCGATGCGCTGGATGTGCAGCACTGGGGCGGCAGCCAGGCCGGCATGATGGTCGATTTCGTCAACGACATGATCGGCACCGGGCTGCGAGGTGAGAAGTTCGGCAAGATTGCCTACAGCGATGATTTCATGGGGCCGATGACCGTGTCGCCGACCACCCTGAAGGCAAGCGACAAGGGGCTGGTACTGGGCATCAACCTGCGCCGCCCGCGCGGAAAAACAACAGCCCAGCTGACGGCGGAAATCAATGAGGCCTTCGACGCCTGGAAGGCGGCAAACCAGCCGCGCGCAA
>CAMLSG010000008.1 GCA_946482635.1 uncultured Duganella sp. | reverse complement strand
TATGAGCTGAACGAGGCTTTTGCTTCCGTGGTGCTGCGCTTCATGGAAGTGATGAACGTACCGCACGAGAAGATGAACGTGAACGGCGGCGCCATCGCGATGGGACACCCGTTGGGCGCGACGGGCGCCATGATCCTCGGCACCCTGCTGGATGAGCTGGAACGCCGCAACCTGCAAACCGGCCTGGCCACGCTATGCGTTGGCGCGGGCATGGGCACCGCAACCATTATCGAGCGCATTTGAGGGAGACAGACAATGATTGATTACAGCCTGGATTCCCACGGCATCGCGACACTGAGCTGGAATATGCCGGGGCGCAGCCAGAATGTACTGAATGAGGAGAGCTGCGGCGCGCTGTGCGAGTTGATTGAACGCGCGGTAGCTGATGCCGCCGTGAAGGGCGTGCTGATGACGTCGTCCAAGCCTGATTTCATCGCGGGCGGCGATCTCGATTGGCTGCTGTCCGCCAAGACTGCCGATGTGTTGTTCGAGCGCGTAGTGCGCCTGGACCGCGCGCTGCGAAGATTGGAAACCTGCGGCAAGCCGGTCGCCATGGCCTTGCCTGGAACGACGCTTGGCGGCGGCCTGGAAGTGGCGCTGTGCGGCCATTACCGCGTGGCGGCCGATAATCCGAAGGCCCGTTTCGGCCTGCCGGAAGTCACGCTTGGCTTGCTGCCGGGCGGCGGCGGAACGCAGCGCTTGCCGCGCCTGGTCGGCATCCAGAAGTCGTTGCCCCTGCTGTTGGAAGGCAAGCGCCTGACCGCCGGCGCAGCGCGCGAGTTGGGCATCCTGAATGAAGTCGTCCCGTCCGGCACCGAGGTGGTGGCGGCACGCGCTTGGCTGGAAAGCGCAATCGCTGCCGGAGGCGTGCAACAGCCATGGGACGCCAAGGGTTTCAAGATCCCTGGTGGCGCGGTGCCTTCGCCGGCGGTGCAGCAGGTGTTCATGGCGGCCAACGCCATGCTGCGCGCCAAGACCTACGGTAACTATCCAGCGCCGAGAAACATCCTGTCCTGCGTGTACGAAGGCCTGATTACGGACATCGATACCGGCTTGATGACGGAAGCACGCTACTTCGTGCAAACCGTGCTGTCGCCGGAAGCGAAGAACATGATCCGCACGCTGTTCTTCAGCATGAACGAGGCAAACAAGCTCGCTTCGCGTCCGAAGGATGTGCCACAGCAGAAGTACAGCAAGATCGGCGTGCTGGGCGCGGGCATGATGGGTGCCGGCATTGCTTATGTCGCCGCCAAGGCCGGCATCGAGGTGGTGCTGGTCGATACAGCGCAGGAGGCAGCAGAGAAAGGCAAATCGTATTCGGTGGGGCTGCTCGCCAAACAGCAGCAGCGCGGCCAGGTCTCCGCCGAGAAGGCGGAAGCGCTGCTGGCACGGATTACTCCGACGACCGATTTTGCGCTGCTGGCTGGCGCGGAGCTGGTGGTGGAGGCGGTGTTCGAGGATCGCGGCATCAAGGCCGACGTAACGCGCCGCGCTGAGGCGGTGCTCGGCGCGGAGGCAATCTTCGCGTCCAATACGTCCACCTTGCCGATCACCGGGCTGGCGGAAGCGAGTACGCGGCCGGCCAATTTCATCGGCCTGCATTTCTTCTCGCCGGTGGACCGCATGGCCATCGTAGAGATCATTGTCGGCAAGCAGACTTCCGAAGCCACGCTGGCACGTTCGATGGACCTGGTGCGCGCGCTGGGCATGACGCCAATCGTGGTCAACGATTCCCGCGGTTTCTATACCAGCCGCGTGTTCTCGACTTACGTGCTGGAAGGGCTGGCGCTGCTGGCGGAAGGCGTGGCGCCTGCGCTGATCGAAAACGCCGGCCTGCAGGCTGGCATGCCGGTTGGTCCACTGGCGTTGACTGACGAAGTGTCGTCTGAGCTGATCTGGAAGATCGACCGCCAGACGCGCGCCGACCTGGGCGACGCGTATCGAGCCCGTCCCGGCCACGAAGTCGCAGCGCGCATGGTGGAGCTGGGCCGCATCGGCAAAAAGGCCGGCAAAGGCTTTTACGACTACCCCGAGGGCGGCAAGAAGTCTCTATGGCCCGGACTGGCGGAACTGTTCCCGCGCGCGGCGGCGCAGCCTGACGTGGCATCCGTGGTCGAACGCCTGACCGTGGTGCAAGCCGTCGAAACCGCCCGCTGCATGGACGAAGGCGTGCTGCGTTCCGCGCGCGATGCGGATGTCGGTGCTATCCTCGCATGGGGCTTCCCGCCATTCCGCGGCGGCCCGTTGAGCATGATCGACAGTGCCGGCTCGGCTGCCTTCGTGACGCAGTGCGAACGGCTGGCGGCCGCCCACGGTGACCGCTTTGCGCCTCCCGCGCAGTTGAAGGCGATGGCCGCAGCCGGCGCGGCTTACTACACGGAGCGTTGAGATGGGCGTGCTGTCCGGTGTCAGGATTATCGAGATCGCGGGGATCGGCCCGGGACCGTTTTGCGGCATGCTGCTGGCGGACCTGGGCGCGGATGTGATCGTGGTGGAGCGTCCCGGCCCGGCGGAGATCCCGACCGCCGGCATCCTGCGCCGGGGCAAGCGCTCGCTGGCGCTGGACCTCAAGGAGCCCGGTGCAATCGACACCGTGCTGCAACTGATCGAAGATGCGGACGGCCTGATCGAGGGCATGCGGCCGGGGGCCATGGAACGCCTTGGTCTAGGCCCGGAAGTGTGCCTGGCACGTAATCCGCGCCTTGCCTATGGCCGCATGACCGGATGGGGACAGGAAGGCCCGCTGACGCAGGCGGCAGGGCATGACAACAACTACATCGCGCTCTCCGGTGCGCTGCATTACGCCGGCGCCGGCGACGTGCCGCCGGTGACGCCGCCGACCCTGGTGGGCGACCTTGGCGGCGGCGCGCTGTATCTGGCGTTGGGCCTGGTATCAGCCATCCTTCATGTGCGCGGCGGCGGAAAGGGGCAGGTGATCGATGCTGCCATCGTCGACGGCTCTGCGCACATGATGAATCTCCTGCTCGACCTGTCGGCTGCGGGATTGATGCGTGAACAGCGCGGCACTTCAGTGCTGGACGGTCCGCACTGGTTCAACACTTATCGCTGCAAGGATGGGCGCGACATCACGGTGGGCGCGTTGGAAGGCAAGTTCTATAAGCTGCTGCTGGAGAAGCTCGGCCTGGCCAACGACCGGCGATTTGCAGCCCAGCATGCGGCGGGCCAGTGGCCGCTGCAGCGGGCGGCATTTGCGGAGCTGTTCGCAATGCGCACGCGCGAAGAATGGTGTGCGCTGCTGGAAGGCACGGATGCCTGTTTCGCTCCGGTGCTGGCGCCTTCGGAAGCGGCGCGGCATCCGCACCTGCAGGCTCGAGGCACCTACGCCACGGAAGGTGTATTGCAGGCGAATGCGGCACCGCGTTTCTCCGGGACGCCGGCGCCGGCGGCGCCGAATGCGATTCCCGGTGTAGGCCAGCACAACGAGGAAATCCTCACGGCGCTGCGGCGCCAGGCTTAATGCGGCTTGAAGCTGCGCAGGAAGTCGAGCAGCACCTGCGCAGCGATTTCCGCATCGTCGGCCGTCATGGTCTCCAGCGGGTTGTGGCTGATGCCACCGTTGCCGCAGCGTGTGAACAGCATGCACACATCGGTCAGCGCGGCGATAGCCATCGCATCGTGGCCGGCGCCCGACAGCAGGTCAAAGCGCGGCAGGCCGCTGCGCTGGACTGCGTCTCCCAACTGCCGCATCAGCCACGGCGCACATGGCGCTGCGTTGGCTTCGACAATCTTCTCCACCTTGAATTCGATATTGCGGCGGGCGCAGATCGCTGACAGGCCATCGAGGACATCGCGTACTGCAGCCTGGCGCACTGCGTCGTCGGCGGCGCGAATGTCGAGCGAGAGTTTGCAGGCGCCCGGAATCACGTTGACGGAGCCGCCCGGTACCTGGAGCTGGCCAACGGTGCCGACCAATGCTTCGCCTTGCGAGCAGCGCTGCTCAACGAGCAAAACAACTTCGGCTGCCGCTGCGGCTGCGTCCTTGCGCATGTGCATGGGGGTTGTGCCGGCATGGCTTGCGACCCCTTGCAGATCGACCAGGAAGCGCGAACTGCCGGCGATGGCGGTGACAACACCGACCGGCAGGCCTTGTTCCAGCAGTACGGGGCCCTGTTCGATGTGGACTTCGACATAGGCTGCGATATCCTCGCGGCGGCGCGCGATGGCTGGAATGGCGGCTGCGTCGTGGCCCGCGGCGGCGAGGGCGTCACGCATCGTGATGCCGTCCGCATCGACAGCGTCCAGCAGTGACATGTCGAACTTGCCGGTTACGGCGTTGCTGCCCAGGAAGGTGCTGCGGAAACGCACGCCTTCCTCTTCCGCGAAGCCGATCACCTCGAAATTGAATGGCAGCTTTTCACCTTTGGCGTGCAGGTGGCGCACAATGGCGATCGGCAGCAGGATTCCGAGGCGGCCATCGTATTTGCCGCCGTTGCGCACGGTGTCGTAATGTGAGCCGGTGAGGATGGTCTTTGCCCCCGGTGCGTCGGACAGGTAGCGGCCAACGACGTTGCCGACGGCGTCAATCTCAACCTGCATGCCTGCCTCGCGCATCCACGTAGCCAGTTGTGCGGCGGTGGCGCGGTGGGCGTTGGTCATGTAGGCGCAGGTGAGGGCGCCTTCGTCGTCGCTCCACTGAGCCAGGTCTTCCGACCATTGCATGATTTGCGGGCCGAATACCAGCTTTACGCCCAGCAGGTCGTTCAGGCGGATTTCGGCGATGCGGTGGATCTGGCGCAGGCATTCCGCCATTTCGTCCGGCTTCTGGTTTTTCAGGCGGCGCGCGAAGGTGGCGATGACCGTTTCGCGCGTCAAGCCTTGGCCGGTCGGACCCTTGACGGCCAGGATAAAGGGGAAGCCGAACTTGGCGTTGTACTCGGCATTCAGTTGATGCAAAGTAGCGAATTCCTCGGCGCTGCACAGGTTCAAGCCGGACTTGGCTTGTTCGCTGGTCGATTCGGCGGTCAGCTCGCCGGCGATGGCAGCCTTGCCCGCCAGTTCCGGGTGGGCGCGGATCAGGCCAAGCTGTTCAGCCTCGGTCGCGCCGGTGACAACGCCTTGCAATGCCTGCTTCAGCGACGCCAGCGTCGCAAACGGCCGCTGCGCCGCAGCGCGTTCAGGAATCCATGGCGAATGTTCGTAAATGCCGCGCAGGTGGTCGATGAATGCGGCCAGGTCGCAGGAGTTCAGTTCAGGGAGGGTCGTGGTCATCGCAGTTGTCCTATCTTGAACAATCGATCATATCCCGCCAGGCGCCGTGCGCTATAAGCAACGCTATATACCGGACATTTAAAGTGCCTTTGCCGCGGCGGTGACCTGGTCGCGCAGCCATTTGTGTTCCGGCGCCTGGTGCACGCGTTCGTGCCAAAGCTGGTAGAAGCGCATGGGTGGGAATTTCACCGGCGGGGTGAATACCTTGAGCGGCAGCGAATTCTCGTAGAAGCGCAGGAACTGGCGGCCGGTGGTCAGAACCAGGTCGGTCTGCGCCAGCATGTAGGGGATCAGGCTGAAATAGGCCGATTCCACCGCTACGTTGCGCCGCATGCCCTGGCGCTCCAGGAAGGAGTCGATCACCCCGCCGTAGCCGGGCACCATCTGCGATGGCGCGACGTGGGGCAGGGTGAGATAGTCGTCCAGCGACATCGCATCGCTGGCGGTGCGCTTGGCGTAGGGGCTGCCGGCGTGCATGGCGCAGATGATCGGGTCTTCGAACAGCTTGGAAATATGCAGGTGCTGCGGCGGCTCGTCCCAGTTGGCGATCACCAGGTCCATGTCGCCGTCGGATAGCAGCCGCAGGTAGTCGGTGCCGGGGCCGATCGAGTGGATCACCACGCGGCTCTTCGGCGAGCCGCGGCGTAGCATGGCCACCACATTCGGCAGGAACTGGCTGTCCAGGTAATCCGGTGCGGCGATATTGAAGGTGCGCGCTTCTTCCTGCGCCACGAACGGCGTCTTTTTCACGAACAGCGATTCCGTCTCGTCCAGGATGCGCTTGGCCGGCTTGAGCAGGCTTTCGCCGTGCTGGGTCGGCACCATGCCGCGGGCACCCCGCACCAGCAGGGGATCGCCGGTCAGTTCGCGCAGCTTGCGCAGCGAGGCCGAGATGGAGGGCTGCGGCTGGTTCAGCTTGAGCGCCACGCGCGACACGTTTTTCTCCACCAGCAGCAGGTAGAGGATGCGAATGAGGTGAATATCGAGGTGTTGCGGCAGGCCGGACATCTTGCTTACGTATATGAATTCGAATATCTTGAATATACGACATATTTCATGTTGCGGGGGCTCGAAAACGCGTATCTTCGATAGATTGCCACTTCTTCAACTCAAGGATTTACATGGAATACCTGCTGCCCTATGGCCTGGAATGGGCGAACCTGCTGGTACGCTGGCTGCACATCATTACTGGCATTGCCTGGATCGGCGCCTCCTTCTATTTCGTCTGGCTGGATAATTCGATCCGTCCGCCGGCTCCGGGCTCGGACCTGGCGAAGAAGGGCGTTTCAGGCGAATTGTGGGCGGTGCATGGCGGCGGTTTCTATAACCCGCAAAAATACCTGGTGGCGCCGGCCGAGTTGCCGAAGGAGCTGCACTGGTTCAAATGGGAGGCCTACACCACCTGGCTGTCCGGCATTGCGCTGCTGACCATCGCCTACTACTTCAATGCACAGGCCATGATGGTGGACAAGCAGGTGGCCGACCTATCCAGCCTGCAGGCGGTCGGCATCGGCATCGGCTTCCTGGTCGCTGGCTGGGTGGTGTACGACGCGCTGTGCCGCTCTCCGCTGGGCAAGAGCGAGAAGTGGCTTGGCCTGGTTGTATTCCTGCTGCTGGTTGGCTCGGCCTATGCACTGACGCACCTGCTGAGCGGCCGCGCGGCCTTCATCCATATCGGCGCCATGATCGGCACCATCATGGTGGCCAACGTGGCGATGCTGATCATTCCCGGCCAGCGCAAGATGGTGCAGGCGATGCAGGCGGGAAGCTTGCCCGATCCAATCCACGGCATCAAGGCCAAGCAGCGCAGCGTGCATAACAACTACTTCACGCTGCCGGTGCTGTTCATCATGATCAGCAACCACTATGCGATGACGTACCAGAATAAATATGCGTGGCTGGTGCTTGGCTTCATCATGGCGGCCGGCGTCTTCATTCGCCACTTCTTCAACCTGCGCCACAAAGGCCGCGTCGAGTGGCGCTATCCGGCCGTTGGCGTGGCGTTGCTGCTGGCAGTTGCCGTAGCGATTGCGCCGCCCAAGCCGGCAGCCGTCAAGCCTGCGGCCGATCCTGCGGCGCAGTTTGCGAAAGTCAAAGCCATCATCGAGCAGCGCTGCCTGGCCTGCCATTCGGTCACGCCGACGCAGCCCGGCTTTGCCACGGCACCGGCTGGCGTGATGTTCGACACGGCCGACCAGGTGCACCAGCGCGCGGCCCAGATCCATAAGCGCGCAGTGGAGCAGAAGGATATGCCGATCGGTAACCTGACCAATATGACTGATGCAGAGCGCGCCGAACTGGGCGCCTGGTTCGCCGCAGGAGCAAATGATGAACGATAAACTGACCCAATGGATCGACGACCACTTCGATGAGGAAGTGGCATTCATGCAGCAGGTGCTGCGCGTGCCGACCGATACCCCGCCCGGCAACAACGCGCCCCACGCTGACACCGTGGCGGAGCTGGTGAAGGCTTACGGCTGGAACGCCGAGAAGCACATCGTTCCCGAGCAGGAAGTCCGCGACTACGGCATGGAGTCGATCACCAACCTGATCATCCGCCGCCCCTACGAGCCGGGTGGCCCGACGCTGGCGCTGAATGCGCACGGCGACGTGGTGCCGCCGGGCGAAGGCTGGACTTATCCACCCTACGGCGGGGTGATCGACAACGGCTACATCTACGGTCGCGCTGCCGCAGTGTCGAAATGCGACTTCGCTACCTATATCTTCGCCGTGCGCGCGCTGGAAGCTCTGGGCGTCAAGCTCAAAGGCGGCGTCGAACTGCACTTCACGTATGACGAGGAATTCGGCGGCCTGCTGGGCCCCGGCTTCCTGCTGCGCGAAAAGCTGACCAAGCCCGATTACGTAATCGCGGCCGGCTTCAGCTACAACATCGTCACTGCGCACAATGCCTGTCTCCAGCTTGAAATCACGGTGCACGGCAAGTCCGGCCACGGCGCCATGCCGGAAACCGGCCACGATGCGCTGCAGGCGGCAAGCAAAATCCTGAATGCGATCTACGGCCAGCTGCCGGAGCTGAAAAAGATCAAGTCCAAGGTGCCGGGCATCGATTCGCCGACCATGCTGGTGGGGCGTATCGACGGTGGCACCAACACCAATGTGGTGCCGGGCAAGGTCGTGATGAAGATGGACCGCCGCATGATTCCGGAAGAGGACCCGGTGGCGGTCGAGGCGCAAGTGCGCAAGCTGATTGAAGAGGCAGTGCGGGGCGAGCCCGGCATCCGCATCGAAATCAAGCGGCTGCTGCTGTCGCATGCCCTGCGTCCGCTGCCTGCGGGCGAAAAGCTGGTGGCCAAGCTGCAGAAGAATGCACGCGACATCCTTGGCGAGGAAATTCCGGCCGTAGGCACCCCGCTGTATGCCGATGCGCGGCTGTACGGCGAACAAGGCATTCCCGCAGTACTATATGGCGCTGGGCCGCGCAGCGTGCCCGAATCGAATGCCAAGAAGGCGGATGAAAAACTGCTGCTGGAAGACCTGCGCAAGGCGACCAAGATCGTGGCCCTGACTTTGCTGGACTTCCTCGCAGCCGAGTAAAAGGGGAGTAGTAATGTTTGAGCGCAAAATGCTGGCCGGCTGGGGCGATATGGATTTCAACAGCCATATGGCCAACACGGCTTACCTGAACAAGGCGGGCGATATCCGCATGATGTTCCTGGGCGAGAATGGATTCCCGATGGCGGAATTCAAGCGCCTGAACATCGGTCCTGTCGTGATGAAGGACGATATCGCGTATTTCAAGGAAGTGCTGCTGATGGATACCATCACCGTGACGCTGGCGCTGGCCGGCATGTCGCAGGATGGCAGCCGCTGGATGCTGCGCAGCGATGTCTATCGCAGCGATGGCAAGCTGTCCGCACGGATCAACAGCTCGGGAGGCTGGCTGGACCTGACGGCACGCAAGCTGGTCACGCCGCCGCCGGCGCTGCTGGCAGCCTGGCAATCGCTGTATCAGACAGACGATTTCCAGACGCTGCCAAGCAGCGTGGCGAAACCTACTTGAGAGTGCTCTCGAACAGCTTGTAGATGCGGCGGTACTGGTCGTACCAGCTCTCTGGCTGGACGTAAGCGTGGCGTTCCATCGGATACGCCGCCAGTTCCCAGTTATCTTTCTTCAGTTCGATGAAGCGCTGCGCCATGCGCACCGAATCCTGGAAGAACACATTGTCGTCCACCATGCCGTGGGCGATCAGCAGGTGGCCTTTCAGCTTGTCGGCATACTCGATCGGCGACGATTTACGGTAAGCCTCCGGATCGATGTCCGGCGTGTTCAGGATGTTGGCGGTGTAGCCGTGGTTGTAGGTGGTCCAGTCGGTCACCGGGCGCAGTGCTGCGCCGGCCTTGAACAGGTCCGGCTCGCGCAGCAGCGCCATGAAGGTCATGAAGCCGCCGTAACTGCCGCCGTAGATGCCGACCTTGTCGATATCGCCCTGGTGGTTCGCTGCCAGCCATTTGGCGCCGTCCACGTAGTCGTCCAGTTCTGGATGTCCCATCTGGCGGTAGATCGCGGTGCGCCAATCGCGTCCATAGCCTTTGGATGCGCGGTAATCCATGTCCAGCACGATGTAGCCTTTCTCAACCAGCAGGTTGTGGAACATCTGTTCGCGGAAGTAGTTCGGGAAGCGGTTGTGGGTGTTCTGCAGGTAGCCTGCGCCATGCACGAACATCACGATCGGGTACTTCTTGCCCGGTTCCAGCGTGGCCGGACGATACAGCTTGGACCAGATCGGCTGGCCTGCGCCGTGGGTCGACGGCACGGCCACCATCTGCGGCTGGATCCATTCGCGTGCCTTGTATTCGGCGCTGCGGGTATCGGTCAGCCTGGTTGCGGCGCCGCCGGCGGCAGGCACGGTGGCCAGTTGCGAAGGGACGTAGGCGGACGAGTAATGCACCAGCAGCTTGCGCTGGTCGGGCGACAGGTCGAACTGTTCGACGCCGCCATTGAGCTGGGTTACTTCGCGCACGGAGGCGTCCTTGGCCGAAGCGGAGCACACCTCGTACTCGCCTGGCGTGCGGCGGTTGCACAGCATGTAGGCCAGCGTGCCGTCGGCGTTCCATTTCACGTTCGAGGCTTCCCATTTGCCGCTGGTCAGGGCGCGCTGCTTGCCGTCGGCGCCCAGGGTGTACAGGTGGGCGTAGCCGGTTTCTTCGGACATGAACCACAGCGTGCTGTTGTCGGGCAGCCAGCCAAAGTCGTTGTAGCTGTAGTTGATCCAGGCGTTGTCGGTCAGGCGGTGCAGGGACTTCAGCTTGGCGCCTTCCAGGTCGATGCCGGCCAGCCAGCGGTCCTTGTTGTCGACGGCGCGCAGCATGACGGCCACCTTGGCGCCGTTGTCGCTCCAGGCAATGCCGTCGCCTTCGTCGGTTTCCAGGCGCGTTGCGCGGTTGCCTTTCAGGGCCGGCTGCTTGGCTGCCTCGCGCAGGCTGGCCAGCGGGTCGGTCGCGATGCCCGGCAGGGAGTCGAAGGGCAGGTCCCTGATGGTGCCGGTCCGCAAGTCCACCAGTTTCAGCGTCTGTGCCAGCGGCAGGTTGCGGCCCACGCGGGTGCGCTGGTCGTCGAATTCCTCGTAGCCCGATTCGGTCACGTAGCGAGGCATCTTGCCGACCCGGCCGTTCTCGCTGCCTTTCGGCGAGGTGGCGACCACCAGCCAGCGTCCATCCGGCGACAGCGACGATGCATCGATGGAGACCTTGTCGCCGAAGTAGATCGGCGCAGGCGCGCGGGTGGCGTCGGCCGCGCGCTCGGCCTTGGCGCGGGCGCGCGTCTCGTCGCGTTCATCCTTTTGGCGCTTGAGGGTGGTGATCAGGCGCAGCTGCATGTCGCGCAGGTAGTCTTCGTTCGGCGCTGCGGCCGGGTCCTTGGCGGCGCGCGGCAAGGCCACAGGGGAAACCAGGCGGTCGGCGCGGCTCCAGCTGAACCAGTCGTTGCCGACCTTGAATTGCACGCTGCGGCCGTCGGCCGAGTACTGCGGCGAGGAAGCATTGGCGGTGCCGCGGCTGATCTGGACCAGGGCGCCGGATTTCAGGTCGCGTTCAAACAGGTCGCCGTTGCGCAGCACGATGGCGCGGGTACGTTCGCGGTTGAACACCATGTTCGGGCTGTCCTGGGTGGACAGCTCGGCGTCCGCCACCAGGCGCGGCTTGTCGCCAGCCTGGAAGGTGTCGCGCAGCGAGGAGCCGATGCGCTTTTGTTTATAGAAGATCTGCTTGCCGTCCCAGCTCCACCACGCGCTTTCCACGGGCGTGCCGATCCAGTCCGGATGGGACATCGCCTGGTCGAGGGTAATAGGGGTAGGGGTACCGGCAAATGCGGGGGCTGCCAGCAGGGCTGCCAGCATAGGGAGTGCAAGTTGTCGCATGGTCTCGAAAGGGAAAAGAAGGACTTCGAGGCTGGATTCTAACAGTCGCCCCCAGCGTGAAAAGTATCAGGCTTGTAACAGGGTAGCGCCTGCGGCGCCGGGCCTCTAGAATGTCGGGCATTCAGCTTAATCAGGAGACAAAATGGCAAAGAGCCATGTAGCGGCGCTGGTCCTGGCCTTGGCGGCCACCGGCGCGATGGCGCAGCAGCAGCCTGCCATGCAGTGGGAAACCGCAGCGCTGGCGGGAACTTATAAAGAAAACATCAGCGAAGACGAAAAAGTCGCCGGCCTGTCCAAGTTGTGGTCGGAGGTGAAATACAATTTCGTCGATACCGCCACCCTGGAAAGGCTGGACTGGGACAAGCTGTACCTGGAAGCGCTGCCGCGCGTGCGCGCGACCCGCAGCACCGAGGATTATTACCGCCTGCTGATGGAACTGGTGGCGAAGCTGAAAGACGGCCACACCAACGTGATGCCGCCGAGCGAACTGTCCGATCGAATGGGCGGCCTGCCGCTGCTGGTTACCCGTCCGGTCGAAGGCCGCGTCATCGTGACCGAAGTACTGGATCCTGGCCTGCGCGCCAAAGGCATCATGCCTGGCCTGGAGGTAGTGGCAGTGGATGGCGCCGAAGTGAAGGCTTACGCCGCGCGCGAGATCGCGCCATATGTAAGCGCCTCCACGCCGCAGGACGAAGCGCTGCGAACATTCGGCAGCCGGTTCCTGCGTGGGGCAACCGGCTCGTCGGTGCGCGTGACGTTCCGCGATGCTGCCGGCAAGCAGTTCGAGCAGGCGGTTGCGCGGGTGAGCCGCGAAGCCCGCAAAGCCGCCACGGTCAACTCGCCTTCTTTCGAATTCAGCATGCTGCCGGGAGACGTGGCTTACGTCTCGCTGAATAGCTTTGATGACAACAGTGCTGCCGACGCCTGGCTTGCTGCTTTTGATGAAATCGCCAAATCTTCAGCCCTGGTGATCGATGTGCGCCGCAATGGCGGCGGCAATTCGGAAGTGGGCTACAAAATCCTGTCCACACTGGACGACAAGGCGTTCCTGACCAGCCGCTGGGCCACCCGCGACTATAAGCCGGCCTGGCGCGCCTGGGAAAAGGCGCAGCCGATGTACGCCGAGGCATCCGATGTGGTGCAGCCGGACCCGCAGCGCCAGTACAAGAAGCCGGTGCTGGTGCTGACCAGCGCAGCCACGTTCTCGGCGGCCGAAGATTTTGCAGTTGCTTTCGACGTCATGCAGCGCGGTACGCTGGTAGGTGAGCCGACTGGCGGCAGCACCGGCCAGCCGCTGCACATCAAGCTGCCGGGCGGCGGCAGCGCGCGCATCTGCACCAAGCAGGACACCTATCCGGATGGCCGCGCCTTCGTCGGCGTCGGTGTGCAGCCGCAGCACCTGGTCAAGCAAACCGTCGAAGGCGTACGCGCTGGCCGCGATGAAGTGCTGGAAGCAGCGCTGGCTTCACTACAGCCCAAATAAAAAAAGCCGCCGGACCAGGTCCGGCGGCTTTCTTTGCAAAGCAAGAGCTTAGAAGTGGTAAGCCACGCCCAGGCTCAGGATTTGTGCGTCGCTAGCAGGCTTCTGCCATTCAACGCGTGCGCTCACTTCTTTGGTGATCGCGTAGTCCAGGCCGATACCGAACAGAGCGCGGTTCAGGTGCTCTTTGCCGCCGACGCCTTTGAATTCGGCGCGGCCGTAGCCCAGGCGGCCGTACACAGCCAGCTGGTCAGCTACTGGCATGGAAGCCAGCACGGAAACGGACAGGTGCTTGCCCTTGGCCTTGGAGAAACCTTCGTCGAACTCAAAGTCACCCAGCTTGCGGTAGGTGCCTTCGACAGAGAAGGTCTCGTCGAACTTGTAGCCAGCGAACACGCCGAAGCCGGTTTCGCGGGACACGTCGTCGATCTTGGTCGAAGCGACGTCAGCGCCGACGTAGAAATTGGTTGGCTCAGCTGCGGAAGCAGCGAAGGAGGTTGCGGCCAGCAGAGCGGCTGCGGTGATTTGCTTGATCATTATTAAGTATTCCTATTTCTAGTTAGGTTGCCTGCTCTTGATACAAGGCAACATACTATTCTAGCAATGTTATTTTAATGTTGCAAGTCCACTGTGTGTTCATACAGTATAATTTCGGCATGCCTGGTTTTATCCTTACCCGCGCCTGGCGCGACGCGCGCGATGGCACGGAAATCGAGTTCTGGCTCGCGACCGACGACGGCCCCCGCAAAATATTGCTGACAGCACAAGCTTCGGTAGCTTTCGCCGAGGCTTCGCTGCGCGACACCATCGCCACCCTGGTGGCCGATATGCCGGGCATCGACGTGCGCGAGGTGGCGCTCAAGACCTTCCAGCGCGAGCCGGTGGTCGGCATCTACGCCAGCCATTACAAGCAGCTGCTGGCGCTGGAGCGCAAGCTGGGCGAGCGCGGCATCCGCCTGTACGAGGCGGACATCAAGCCGCCGGAGCGCTACCTGATGGAGCGCTTCATTACCGCCGGCGTCGAGTTCGAAGGCGGCAAGCTGCGGCCGGCGCCGGAGTACCGTCCGCGCCTGCGCATGGTGTCGCTCGATATCGAAACCAGCGCCTTCGGCGACCTGTACTCGATCGCGCTGGAAGGCTGCGGCCAGCGCCAGGTGTATATGCTGGGAGAGCAGCCGGCCGAGGCCCCGGCAGTGGATTTCGACCTCGAATACTGCCCGACGCCGCGCCGGGTGATCGAAAAGCTCAACGAATGGTTCCGCGCGCACGACCCGGACGCCATCATCGGCTGGAGCGTGGTGCAGTTCGACCTGCAAACGCTGCAGAAGAACGCTGAAAAAAACAAGGTGCCCCTGCTGCTTGGCCGCGAAGGCCGGCCGGTCGAATGGCGTACTCACCAGGCGCGCGACGGCTATGTGTTTGCCACGATTCCGGGCCGCATTGCCATCGACGGCATCGAAGCCCTGCGCGCCGCGTCCTGGACCTTCCCGTCCTTCAGCCTGGAGAATGTGTCGCAAGCCTTGCTGGGGGAAGGCAAGGAAATCGGCAGCGACTACGACAAGATGGCCGAGATCGAGCGCCGCTTCCGCGAAGACAAGCCGGCGCTGGCCACCTACAACCTGAAAGACTGCGAACTGGTCACGCGTATTTTCGAGAAGACGCGCGTGATGGACTTCATCCTGGAGCGCTCCCACGTGACCGGGCTGGTGCCCGACCATATGGGCGGTTCGATTGCCGCCTTCAGCCACCAGTACCTGCCGCGCATGCACCGCGAAGGCTACGTTGCGCCGAATGTGGGCGAGATTCCGGCCGTGGCATCGCCCGGCGGCTTCGTGATGGATTCACGTCCAGGCCTGTACGATTCGGTGGTGGTGCTGGACTTTAAGAGCCTGTACCCGTCGATCATCCGTTCCTTCCTGGTCGATCCGGTAGGCATGGTCGAAGGCGAGGTGGAAGACGATGCGGTGCCCGGCATGCGCGGCGCCCAGTTTTCCCGTACCCGCCACTGCCTGCCAGCCATCACAACCCAGCTTTGGCAGGGGCGCGACGCCGCCAAGCGCGAGAAGAACGATGCCCTGTCGACGGCGCTCAAGCTTCTGATGAACTCCTTCGTCGGCGTGCTCGGTTCCACCGATTGCCGCTTCTACCACCCGCAGCTGATTTCTTCGGTCACGCTGCGCGGCCACGAACTGCTCAAGCTCACCCGCGAGCTGGTGGAAAAGGAGGGCTATGAAGCGATCTACGGCGATACCGACTCCATCTTCATCTGGCTAAAGCGCCCGCACGAAACGGAAGAAGCGCTGGCCATCGCCCGTTCGCTGGTCGCCAAGATCAACAAGTGGTGGAAGGACCGCTTGCGCAAGAAGTGCAAGCTGGAGAGCTATCTCGAGATCGAGTTCGACACTTACTACCGGAAGTTCTTCATGCCGACCATTCGCGGCACGGACCTGGGCAGCAAGAAGCGCTACGCGGGACTGACCAGCGACGGCGACATCATCTACCGCGGCCTGGAAGTGGCGCGCAGCGACTGGACCCCGCTGGCGCAGCAATTCCAGCAAGGGCTGTTTGCGCGCATCTTCCGCAACGAGCCGTACCAGGACTTCGTGCGCGAGTACGCGCGCAATACGCTGTCCGGCGCCAATGACGAGTTGCTGGTGTACCGCAAGCGCCTGCGCCACCGACTGGATGAATACCAGGTCAACGTGCCGCCGCAGGTACGCGCCGCGCGCCTGGCCGATGAATTCAACAAGGCGCAAGGCCGGCCGCTGCGCTACCAGAACGGCGGCCGTATCAGTTATGTGATCACCACCAGCGGCCCGGAACCGCTGGAGGTGCAGCGCTCGCCGATCGATTACCAGCACTATCTCGACAAGCAGTTGCAGCCGATCGCGGATGCCATCCTGCTGCCGCTGCACGACAGCTTCGCTGCGCTGACCACGGCGCAGCAGGCCCTGTTCTAAGGCGCAGGCGTGTAGCGCAGGCCGAGCCAGTAGACTGTCGGGATGGAATGGCTGTCCTTCAACAGCGTGCCGGCTGCGCCGACCGTGCTGGTGAGGCGCTCGCCGGTCAGGTTCTGCACCTGGGCCAACAGGGTGAGGCCCGGCTGGAGCCTGTAGCTGGCCTGCAGGTCGACCTGGTGGCGCGGAGCCCAGTACAGGTCCTGCCACGCAATGTCCGGCACCACCGCGCGCAAGGCCTGGCCTTGATGGTTGAAGGCGGCGCGCAGTTCTAGCGCGCCATGGCTATAGAAGACTGACAGGTTTCCAATCTGGCCGGGTTGCCCGGCCAGGTGGCCTACGGTGCGGGTGTGCCTGTCCGACTTCAGCACTTCCATGCGGCCTTTCAGCAAGGTCCAGTTGGCGCTGAAACCAACGTCGCGCGCGGCAGGGTGCAGCCACGCCAAAGAATCTACCGCAGCGCCGAGTTCCAGTCCCTTGACCGAAGCAGATGTCGCGTTGACCGGCCTGGTGACGACGGCATTCGCGTAATTGACGCCGTCGTAAGTAAATCCCAGCGACGAGGCATTGAAGATCTCGTCCTTGATATCCTTGTTGAAGAGGGCGGCAGACAGCAAGCCGCCGGTCTTTGGCGGCAGTCTCCAGTTGATGCCAAGGTCAGTGTTGGTGGACAGGCGCGGCTTGATATCCGGGTTGCCGGCCATGACAGTGACACCTGTCGCGCCGGGATTGCCGCGCTCTCCGGGGTTCTGGAAATCGATCGAAGTGCGGGCGGCATATGCGTCATAGGCCGGACGCCCGATGGTCTGGCTGGCGCCCATTCGCAAGTCGATGGAGGGTGACCAACGATAGCTGGCCAAAGCGGAGGGCAGGACGAAGTGATAGCGCGAGGATGTTGGCAAGTCCGTCCACGCCCCCGCCACGCGCGCGCGGCTGGTCGTCTCCTGGCGAGTGGAGTCGAAGTGCACGCCGGCCTGGATCTTCCAGGCCGCGGCTGCGTAGCCCAGCATCCCGTATGCGCCGGCAATGCGTTCCGCGTGCTGGTAGTTATCCTGGTTGCTCAGGGCAGTCTGGTCCACGGCATTCAGGCCGCCCGTGGCGCGCAGCGCGTCAACATAAGCGGCCGCGCGCAACGGGTCGATCGTCAGCATGTCCAGGTTGGACTGGTTGTACATCAGCCTCGGTCCGGCCGCACCAAGAACGTCTGCCAGCGTGCCCTGTTTGGCGACGGTGTTTGGCGAATACTGGGTGCGTACAAGGCTGTAGCCTGATGCATCGCGCGTGAAACTGGCGCCGATCGCATGACCCCAGCCCGGGCCGTCGCCATTGCCGCGGAAATCCAATCGCAGGTACTCGATGTCGCTATCGGCATTGCGATGGAAACCGGATTCGGGCCGGTAGTAATTAAGCCTGTAGTTATCCAGCTTGTAATAGGCGGCCGGAGAAACGTTGAAGGAGTGATCGAGCGACCGCGTATCGTAGTCGATCGCGTAATCCGGCGTCGGGCTGGGCGAGGTCTCGCCGCTCCCCGGCGCGCTGTTGCGGCTGCCCGTTGAATACTTGATCATCAGGATGGGCTCGCGGTACGAGGCGCGCGAAGCCCCTGCGCGCAGGCTTGCCACTTGTTCTGGCGCGACTTCCCAATCGAGGCCGGCCTGCAGCAAGCTGGTGGCGGTGATGGCCCGCTGCCGCGAGTAGCCCACTTCGATATCGCCGGCAGCATAGCGGCCGGAAGTAGCGGCCTGGCCCAGCACCTTCGCGCGGTTGCGCGGGTCGATGATGAGTTCATTGCGCTCCATTTCGTCACGCGTGACATAGCGCCCGGCGGTAGCGAAGCCGCGCAGCGCGCTGGAGAACCTGGCTTCCAGCTTGGCGGTGAGGCCGTGGCGCGAGCGCCTGTTCTGCGAATACCAGTATTTGTCCTGTTGCGGCACGGCGAAGCCGTTGCCCTGGTTCGCGCCGCCCTGCAGGACGCCGGCCGCGTTGTAGAAGCTCTCATGCGTGCTGTCGGTTGTCATATGGGCGTTGGCGGTGCTGTCCGTCGCCTGACAGTTGGCCGAGACCACCAGGCCATACTGCCGTTGCGGGCCGAAGGTCGTGCTGCCGGTGGCGTCCAGGCGCTGGCCGACGCGGTCATGCCGGCGGGGCCCATTGGCGTCATCCGGCTTGCCGAGGCCCACATCCAGCATGAAGAAATCCTGGCCGTCGTGAGCGAAAGCGCTGCGCGTCCTCAAGTCGATGGCGCCGCCGATGCCGTGTGCATCCTGGTCGGGGAGGAAAGTCTTCAAAACCAGCAATTCGCCAATCATTGAAGAAGGCAGCAGGTTGAGGCGCGTGCCCCGGCTGGCAGAGCCATTGCTGTTGGCGATGCCGGGCGATGCGACCGGAATGCCGTCGATAGTGACCGGGTTGTAGGCTGCGCCCAGCCCGCGAATGACCGGCGCGGCAAGTTCATCGCGCGGGCGCTCGTTGTCCAGGGCGGGTAGCACAGCCACTCCCGGCAGGCGCCGCAGCACGTCGAGCGGGGTGGCGGCGGGCAAGGCCTGCACGTCGTTGGCGCTTGCCGCGTCGGCGATGCCGGTGCTGCCAAGCTTGGCCTCGCGGGCCTCCTGTTGCGTGTCGCGGACGCCGCTGATGACAACTTCCGCGATCGGCGGCGCCTCGCCGGCACGGGACTGCGCGTGAAAAAGCGGTGTGTTGAGGATGGCGAAGGCGATACCGGCCAGGCGGACTGGAACTTTTATCTGATGCATGCGAGGTTGTGGGGAACTGCAGCGGGATTGGGAGTGTAACCCTAAGTTCGCGGCGTGGACAGGCGCATCACCCACTTCGTGAAGAACAGCAGGAGCACCGTGCCGACCAGGTCGCCCAGCGCCATGACGGCAAAGCTGTCCAGCAGGTGGCCGCGTCCCTCGTACACGGCGAACCAGATATGGTGCAGTAAAGGGCTGGCCACCGAGTAGGCGACAGCGCAGGCCAGCACCTGCCAGGCTGCCAGGTTGGCCAGCGAGCCTTGCAGGTCGAGCCAGCGCCTGGCGCCAAGGTAGACCAGGTACGGCGCGGCACTGGCCAGGATGCCGCCCATGAAGGCGCGTACCGGGTCTTGCGGGAAGAGGATGGTGAAGCAGTAGAGCCAGGAAACCGCCAGCAAGCCGATTGCGCCCGCTTCGGCAAACAGCAGGGTGGCCAGAAGGCGCACACCGGCAGGTAGGTAAATCCAGTTGATCCCTTCCGCAAACTCCAGTTGCTTGAACAGGAGTTCATTGATCAGCAGCGCAGCGCCGAACATGACCATAGTCGCAAGGATCATGGTGAGGTTTTGGCGGAAGCTTGTCATGCTGGTCATTTTGTCGTGGACGAATCGCCAAATCTTACCGAAATTGCACGTGCCGGCGCAATCATCTGTCAAAAGATCAGCACGAAGCGAGCGCCGCCTGCAACAGCGCGGGCGTAACCCACGCCCCCTCGATTGCGATGCACAAGTTGCGCAGGCGGCCGCTGCGCACCAGCCAGGACTTTGATCAAAATGCGCGTCAAACCTGTCCCGCTGGCGCCTCCAGCGGCAAAGCGGCGCGGCCGGCACTGCCGCCCGGGCCGCGCTGCAGCAGGTACAGCGCGATGCAGGCAACAATGCCGCTATGCGCATGCGCCCTGCATCTGCTTTGCGCTCAGCGTGAGGCTTTTGGCCCGTGCGCCAGCGCGCACGTGGCCACGCCCGATACGAGCAAGGCCATGGCCGCGGCCTCGATCGCGGTCGGCCATCGTGCCTCCCAAAGGAAGCCGTAAAGGGCGGCAAACAGGGTTTCGAATACGATCATCTGTCCCGTCAGCGTGAGCGGCAAGGCACGGCTGGCGTAGTTCCAGAAGCCGTTGCCGATAATCGAGCAGAGGATGGCGACGCTGGTGACCACCGCCGCGAAATACAGCCACTCCGGGGCGCTGTGCTGCGGCGTACCCTGTGACAGGGCCGGCACGGCGAGCAGCAGCGCCTCCGCACCGGTCACCAGTCCGGTAAGCATGCTCCATTCATGCGGCGTGACGGTACTGAGGCGGGCCAGCCATCGGCTGTTGCCAACCGCGTAGGCGGTCCAGGAGGCGAGGGCGCCGCCGGCGTACAGCACGCCTGCCAGCGAGCCCGATTGCAGGTGCTGCCAACTGATGCAAAACAGGCCTGCGGTGCTGAGCGCAATCGATGGCAGCAGGCTGCGCAAAGGCACGGCGCCTGCATCGCGGCTGCCGACCAGGGTGATCACCACCGGCAGCAGGCCGATCACGATCGAAGCCATGGCGATGCCTCCTGACTGCACTGCCTTTGCCAGGAAAAAGTAATAAATGATGTTTCCCGCAAAACTGAGCCAGGCCAGCGCCTTCCATTCGCGCCAGGTCAACCTGGCGAACAGGCGGCGCCACGAGCGTGACACGAGGACGGCGGCGATCACGCCATACGCCACATAGCGCCCCGCCGAAAGCTGGATCGGCGTAAAGCCGCGCGTCAGCTCAGGCGCGAGGAAAACAAGCCCCCAGAACGCGCCGGCGATGATGCCGGCAATAATGCCAAGTGAAATATTCAACGACCATCTCCCAAATAGGGACATGGTGGATGTCGCGCGTTGAAAGGTCTTGGCGTGGACTACTGGATTTTTGCCGCTGGCTCTCGTCCCTGGCGGCGATATGCCAATGGCGTGATGTCGAACCGGCTGCGCATGGCGCGCGTCAGGGCGCTCTGGTCGCCGAAGCCCGTACTTAGTGCGATGTCCGCAATTGGCTGGCTGGTATGGCGCAGCAGCTCGCAAGCGCGATTGAGCCGCCTGGAGAGAAGCCAGGCGCGCGGGCTGGTATCAAGTTCGTCCTGGAACAGGGCGTGCAGGCGGCTTACGCTCATGCGCGCAAACTGCGCCATCGATTCGGTCGTCCAGGGCAATGCAAGATTGGCTTCCGCATGCGCAAGCAGGGCAGTGAGCCGCGACTGCAGGCGTGGCTGCTCGAGCGTGAGCGTATCGAGCAGCAGCGGAACCCAGCCCTGCAAGAGCGATGGCGGCGCGGCGCGCCCTGCGATGGAAAGCTGCATGAACTCGACCAGCTTGCGCGCGGCTGGGCTGATGTCTGCAAATGGCCGCTCCGCTATGCGCTCCCAGATCGGATGGTCCACGACAGCCTGGTCGACGTCGACGATCAGTGAGTGATTTTCAACGGCGCTCTGCTGCGAATGCCAGGCGCCGGCCACGACGACCGCGCCTTTCAAGGGATTCAGCCGCTGGCCCTTGCCTTCGATGTCGAGCTCCACCTCGCCGGATAGCGGCAGCACGAGCTGGGCGAAGGCATGCCGGTCCGCAGTCCACAGCTTGCCATAGCTGCGGATGTCTATTTCGACAAAAGGCGGATCAAT
Source organism: uncultured Duganella sp. (assembly GCA_946482635.1). Next base: position 30,704 of record CAMLSG010000008.1, on the reverse strand, counting down.
GCTAGGCACGAGGGCACCTGGGATGCTGGATGGACGTCCCAGTTTACTAAAGTTCACTAAAGTGTGGCTGAAATTCGCGGGAGCCGTCGAACTGGCCTTTTCGGCTTGATATAAATTTTGACGAACTATCGAGGAGAACTCTGATGAACGCACCCGCAATCGCATTCGCAGCCGTGCTGGCCGGCGTCACTCCCGCCAAGGCAGGCGGTTCCGCGCCGCTTGCCTATGAATGTCTTCGGGCGGCGGGACCGATTCATGTGGATGGAAAGCTGGACGATCCGGCATGGCAAAACGCGCCATGGACTTCCGACTTTGTCGACATCGAGGGCGACATAAAGCCGCGTCCAAAATTCCGCACGCGCGTGAAAATGCTGTGGGATGACCAGTACCTCTACATCGCCGCCGAACTCGAAGAGCCGGAGGTGAAGGCGACGCTGACCCAGCGCGATTCCGTCATCTTCAAGGACAACGATTTCGAAGTCTTCATCAAGCCGCTGCCCGACACCAGGAGCTATTACGAATTCGAGATTAACGCCCTCAACACCGGCTGGGACCTGTTCCTGCCCAAGCCCTATAGCGAAGACGGCCAGCCCGACAACAGCTGGGACATCGACGGCCTGAAGACGGCCATCGCCGTGCAGGGCACCCTGAACAAGCCCGGCGACAAGGATCGCGGCTGGACGGTGGAAATTGCCTATCCACTGAGTGCGTTCGCTTCGCGCCAGGCGGTGCCGCTTCCCCGGCACGGAACGACCTGGCGCATCAATTTCAGCCGCGTCGAATGGACTGCCGGCCAGGCGAAGGAAGACAACTGGGTATGGTCGCCGCAAGGCGTGATCGACATGCACGTGCCGGGCCGCTGGGGTTACCTGCGCTTTTCCGGAAATACTTCCACACTAAACAAATAGCGGGGCGCGCCGCTACAGGGCGGAAAGCATTGTCGCAAATCCGCCGCACTCTTGTTTACTAATCAAAACTAAACTTCATTCATTCTTTGAAAGTTTGTTGAAGTGCCATAGCCTCCTTTGTAAGAATTCTCCTGAGTGGACGCGATCCCATCGATGTGCCAACGGCATCATCATCGTTTAGTAAATCGATGATTCGAGGCTTGCTACCGCGATATAGAGCCCGTAACAGGGCATAACCAGGAGACACGCATGACGTTCAGAACCCATCTCGCTTCACGGCAGCGCGGCTGCCGCGCCAAGCCCATCGCCATGGCGGTGAGCGTGGCACTGCTTTCCCTTGCAAGCGCCCAGGCGCAAACCACAGCCGACCAGAAGGCCGACCCGAATACCGTGGTGGTGACCGGCTACCGCTATGCGATCGAGAAGAGCCTCGACCAGAAGCGCGACGCCAACTCGATCGTGGAAGTGATCACCGCTGAAGATATCGGCAAATTCCCGGACAAGAACGTGGCCGATGCGCTGCAGCGCGTGCCGGGTGTTGTGGTGACCCGCAGCGGCGGGGAGGGCAAGAACGTCAGCGTGCGCGGCCTGTCATCGGAACTGACCCTGACGCAATTGAATGGCAACTACATCGCCACTGCGGAATCGAATGGCGATCCATCGCGCTCGTTCAACTACACGCTGCTGCCGTCGAACATGCTGTCAAGCGCGGAACTGTTCAAGACACCGGAGGCCCGCATTGATGAAGGCGGCGTAGGCGGCACCGTGATCCTGCATACCCGCCGTCCATTGGAAGTGAAGTCCGGCTCCGGCTTCGTTTCCGCCGAAGGCACATGGGCCGACACCACCAAGAAAACCGACGGCCAGTTCTCGGGCCAGTACGCCTGGCACGACGACGACAACCGCTTCGGCATCCTGGTTGGACTGACCAAGCAAAAGCGCACCACCCGCACCATGGGCGCGAGCACCGAAAACTGGCAATGGTATGGCGACGATTACGACGCGCATCCGGCCACCGACGTCAATGGCAAGCCATCGGACCTGAGCTCCTACTGGTGGGGGCAGTCGGGCTTCTACGACCAAAGCGGCAAGTACTACACCAACTTCATGATGCCGACTTCGGTCAACCTGAACGTGAAGAGCGAAGAGCGCGAACGCAAGGGCGGGCAGTTGACCATGCAGTTCAAGCCGGTGCGCAACCTGACGCTGACGGCCAACTACTTCCGCTTCAACCTGTCGCAGAATTCGCAGACCAATATCCTGAAGGTCCCGGAGTGGAACCTGGCTCGCTACAGCGGCGACGGCAACTGGCCGGGCGGCCGCATGCTCGATGGCCTGACCTTTGATCGCAGCGGCACGCTGGTCACCGGCGCGCAGTACAGCGCCCACGCCGGCAAGGCTTACTACTGCAGCGAAGCGCAGGCTGCGGCTGCCGGCAAGCAGCCTGGCGGCTGGGGACCGGACGATTGCACCATCCCGACGCCGCAGATCACAGGCAGCTACAACCAGGAAAAGTCGCTGTCGCAGACTGCCGACTTTGAGGCCGAATGGCGCGGCCAGTCGCTCGACGGTATCTTCAAGTTTGGCCGTACCTGGGCCAGCGGCGGCCCGCGCATGCAGATGACGATGCCGATCAAGCCTCGCGTGCAGAATGCGGACGGCAGCTGGACCCTCGGCAACTACGCCAGCTCATGGAGCACGGTCGGCACCCCGACCATGGTGTTCTCGCCTGAGCTGATGGCCAACCTGGGCAAAGGCATCGGCGAAATCGACCTGGGCTCCACCTCGTCTTCGTGGACCAGGAACAGCACCCAGCAGAAATACACCCAGGCCGACATGACCTGGCACACCGAAAGCACCTGGCTGGACTCGCTGCAGTTCGGCGCCAAGTATCGCGATGGCGGCACCCACCGCGCCACCGGCAACAACTATTGGGTTTGCCAGGGCGTAGATCCAACCGACTACGACAAGCGTTACCAGGCGGGCTGCGATCCGACTGCGAACAAGTTCCAGCCGCAGTTCCTGTATGGCGGATCGCTGGGCAACCTGGCAGGCGGCATCAATGCCAGCGCCTTCCCGGCAATTAACTACCCGGCCTATATCTCCTTCCTGAACCAGACCTACGGGACGATGCAGACCCGTAACGAGGATAACTTCGTCTACAACGTCGACGAGAAGATCGCTTCCGCCTACCTGCAGGCCAACGTCAAGACCGAGCGCCTGCGCGGCAACGTCGGCATGCGCTTTGTGCGTACCAGGCAGCATGCCGATTCGACCGACCAGGTGGAAAGCTATAACGACTACTTCTTCAACGGCGCCAATGGCAGCCCGGCGCCTTGCCAGGCCGGCGGCCTGCCGGCGGCCGGCGCACCTGCGGGTTCCGGTTGCACCAGCGGCTTTACCCGCCTGCCGGACAGCATGGCACGCGACTCGACGTTCGTGGTCAGCTCGCTCGACCGCACCTATAACGATGTGCTGCCAAGCTTTAACCTGGCATATGACCTGACCAGGGACCTGCTGCTGCGTGCCGCCGCATCCAAAGTGATCTCGCGTCCAAGCTACAATGACATCGCCTTCCCGGGCGGCCTGCAGTACTACAGCCAGGAATACGTCAATGACCGACGCCTGATCGGCGGCGGCGACCAGCAAGGCTGGTTCGGTGCGGGCAGCAACAAGCAGCTCGAACCGTACAAGGCCAAGCAGTTCGACATTGGCCTGGAATGGTACTTCCACCGCGGTTCGGTGCTCGGCATCGATCTGTTCCGCAAGAACGTCAGCAACTTCGCGGTGCCGGTGGTGCGCGACGTGACCATGAATGTGGGCGGCCAGAACGTGACTGTGCAGCGCTACTCGACCAGCGCCGGCGGCCGCGACGGCGTGTCGAAGGGCGTGGAACTGTACGCGCAGCATACGCTGGACATGGGTCTCGGCTTCCAGTTCAACTACACGTACAACAAGACCAACCAGGCCGACATCACGATGGCGGACGGCACCAAGATCGGCGAGTCGCCGCTGGTCGGCAGCGCGAAAAACCAGATGAACCTGACCGTTTTCTACGAAACCGACAAGTTCCTGGCGCGTGCCTCGTACAACCGCCGCGGCGAAGTGGTGGACGGCCTGGTCAACGGCTTGAACGTGTATGAGGAGCCGTACTACCAGGTCGACCTGAACGTGGCCTACAACATCACCAAGGAGCTGAGCCTGACCGCTTCGGTGCTGAACCTGACCAAGGAAGAAACGCGCTCCCACCTGGGTAACGATACCAAGGACCGCTTCTATTCCAACGGTTACGCGGGCCGCATTGCCTACTTCGGCCTGAACTACAAGTTCTGATGCTTCCCTCCTTCCTCCCCATGCCTTGCGGCTGGGGAGGTTTTTTCCTGTTATGGGTGCCGCAATGAACCTGCACGACCGAATCAGCAAGATCACAATCGTTGGCGGCGGGAGCGCGGGCTGGATGGCCGCTGCAGCCCTGGCCACTTATCTTGGCAAGGGAGCGTCGGTGCGCCTGGTCGAGTCCGAGGAAATCGGCATCGTCGGCGTGGGTGAAGCAAGCGTTCCGCATATCCGGCTGTTCAACGGGCAAATGCTCGGCATCGACGAGGCTGAGTTCATCAAGCGCACGCAGGGAACGATCAAGCTCGGTATTGAATTCAAGGACTGGAGCCGTATCGGCGACAGCTACATCCACGGCTTCGGCACTATCGGGCGCTCGCTCGGTCCGCTGCCGTTCCACCAGTTCTGGCTCAAGCTGTTCCAGTCCGGGAGAGCAGCGCCGATTGGCGAGTACTCGCCGCAGACGGTCATGGCGCCGCAGGGAAAATTCGCCCCGGGCGACCGCAATGCAGCTCCGGGCTCGCCGCTGGCCGACATCGCCTACGCCTATCATTTCGACGCCAGCCTGTACGCGCGCTTCCTGCGCGAACTGGGCGAACAGCGCGGCGTGCAGCGCATTGAAGGCAAGATCGTCGGTGTGAACCAGCGCGCAGGCGATGGCTTTATCGAATCGGTCACGCTGGAAAGCGGCCAGGTGGTCGACGGTGAATTGTTCATCGATTGTTCCGGCTTCCGCGGACTGCTGATCGAGCAAACGCTGAAAACGGGTTATGTGGACTGGACGCACTGGCTGCCATGCGACAGGGCAATGGCCGTTCCATGCGAAGGCGTAAAGCCGATAACGCCGTACACCCGTTCTACCGCGCGCGCGGCAGGCTGGCAGTGGCGCATCCCGCTGCAGCACCGCACCGGCAACGGCTATGTGTATTCGAGCCGGCATATCAGCGATGACGAAGCTGCTGCGACCCTGCTGGCTAACCTGGACGGCAAGGCGCTGGCCGAGCCGCGCGCGCTGCGTTTCACCACCGGCATGCGCAAGAAGTTCTGGAACAAGAACGTGGTGGCGCTGGGACTGGCCAGCGGTTTCCTCGAACCGCTGGAATCCACCAGCATCTACCTGGCGCAATCGGGCATTACCCGCCTGCTGGGACTTTTCCCCAAGCGCGACTTCAATCCGCTGCTGGAGGAACGCTTCAATCGTGAGTCCGTGTTTGAGTATGAACGGGTGCGGGATTTCCTGATCCTGCACTACAACGCCACTGAACGCGACGACTCGCCGTTCTGGGATTATTGCCGCACCATGTCCATCCCGGACAGCCTGCGCGAGGCAATCGAGCTGTTTCGCTGCGACGGCCGCTACTTCCGCAACGGAGAAGATTTCTTCGCGCTGCCAAGCTGGGTGCAGGTCATGCTGGGCCAGCGCATCGTCCCTGAGAGTTATCACCCGATCGTGGATGACATGCCGGAGGAAAAGCTGGTCGACGTGGTCGAAAGCATGCGGGCCATGCTGGCCAATGCCGTTGCCGCGATGCCGGCCCACCAGGAGTGGATCGAGCGCCACTGGAAAGCGGCGGCGCCATGAACACGCACCTGTACTGGCGCTCTTTGGTCGTGCTGCTTCTTGGCCTGTGCCTGACGGTTGCCGCCGCAGTCGCCACGGCCGCCGCGCCGGAACGCGTTGCCATTGGCAAGGGCTGGACGTTCCGCCTCGTCACGGGCAATGCGCAACAGGCAGCGCATCCCGAAGCCGTGCCGTGGCATGCCGCAAAAGTGCCGGGCACCGTGCACACCGACCTGTTCGCGAACAAGCTGATTCCAGATCCTTACGTCGGTGCGCCGGAAGCTGGCCTGCAATGGATCGGTCTTGCCGACTGGGAGTACCGCACGCGTTTCGATGCCCCGCGCCGCGCGGCGCGCAGCGACCTGGTGTTCGAAGGGCTCGATACCTTCGCCGAGGTCTGGTTGAATGGTGAAAAACTGCTCGACGCCGATAACGCCTTCCGAACCTGGCGAATTCCGGTACAGGACAAGCTGCGTGCAAAAGGCAACGAGTTGCGTATCGTACTGCGCTCGCCGATCGCCAGGCTGCTGCCGGCGGTGCAGGCCATGCCGCGCAAGCTGGCCGGCAACTATCCTTCTCCCTTCGGCGATGAACCGCCCGATGCGATGACGGGCAACTTCGTGCGCAAGCCCGGCTACCACTATGGCTGGGACTGGGGGCCGCGCTATGTTACTGCCGGCATCTGGAAGCCGGTCGTGCTGGAAAGTTGGGATGCAGTGCGCATCGATAACCTGCATCTACGGCAGGATCACGTCGACGAATCGCGCGCCGACATTGCGGCGGTGGCGACAGTCGATGCAGTGCAGGATGGCGCGTTCGACCTGCGCCTGTGGCAAACCGCGCCGGATGGCAAGCGTTCGCTGGCGGCGCTGCGCCGCGTCGAACTGCGCGCAGGCGCCAACCGCGTTGAGCTTCCCCTGCACATAGACCGCCCGCAGCGCTGGTTCCCGAACGGCTACGGCGCCCAGCCGCTATACCGCTTTGAAGTTCAAATCGGCGATGGGAAAGCGGGCGCCCGCACCGGCTTGCGCAGTATTTCCCTGCGCCGCGATCCGGACGGCAAGGGCAAGAGCTTCTATTTTGAAGTCAACGGCATTCCCATCTTCGCCAAAGGCGCGAACAGCATACCGTTCGATATGTTCCAGCCTCGTGTAGACAAGGCGCAATTGCGGCGTGTCCTGCAATCGGCGCGCGACGCAAACATGAACTTCCTGCGCAGCTGGGGTGGCGGCTATTACGAGAGCGATGAATTCTTCGACATGGCCGATGAACTTGGCCTGCTGGTGTGGCAGGACTTCATGTTTGGCGGGGGAATGCCACCAGCCTATGATGATGCGTTCCGCGCCAACGTGATTGTCGAGGCGCGCGACAACGTACGGCGCCTGCGAAATCATCCGAGCCTGGTCCTTTGGTGCGGCAATAACGAGGAAGAAATCTCCTGGAAGTACTGGGGGCCTGGCAAGGAGATGATGGCGGCAGATCCGGTCTTCGCAAACAAGGTCTGGAACGGCTACGTGCAGCTGTTTGGCAGCGACCTGCGCAAGGTCGTCGAAGAGGAGGGCGGCGGCATTGCCTACTGGGCCAGTTCGCCCAGCGACGACCTGGCCGAGGTGGCCAATACCCCAACCAGCGGCGATATGCATTACTGGGAAGTGTGGGGCAACCCGGCGCATCCACCCTCGAAGTACCTTGAGATTGCGCCGCGCTTCATGTCCGAATACGGACTTCAGGCGTGGCCTGTGCAACGCACGATCGACTCATTCGCCAGGCGGGGCGAGCAAGGCATTGCCACCCCGGTCATCGAGGCACACCAGAAATTCATGGCCGGCAAGGGCAATGAACGCCTGATGAAGTACGTGAACTACGAGTTTGGCGAGCCGAAGGACTTTGCGGAATTTGTCTATCTTGGCCAGGCGGCGCAGGCGGAAGGCATTGAACTGGCAGCCTTGCACCATCGCGCCAGCAGGCCTTACACAATGGGCTCGCTGTACTGGCAGCTCAATGATGTGTGGCCGGGCGCTTCGTGGTCGAGTATTGACTGGTTTGGACGCTGGAAGGCACTGCAATTCCATGCCCGGCGCTTTTATGCGCCGGTTGCCGTGGCTGCGCTGCGTAACGCGGAAGGCCAGACATCGCTCAGCGTTCTGAATGACCGCGCGCACACCGTTCGCGGCGCGTTGCGGATGCGTCTCATCACCCTCGACGGCAAAGTGCTGCGCGATGAACGCAGGCCGGTCGAGCTGGCACCGCTCTCGGCGGCGAAGCTGGCCGACTACTTCGACAGGGATTTGCTCGGCGATGCCGATCCTGCCGTTACTGTGGCGGTGTTCGACCTGCAGGCCCAAGGCGAGCCAGCCTCGCGGCGCGTGGTGTATTTCAAGGCCGCCAAGGAGATGCGCTGGCCCGATCCCGGCCTGCATGCGCAGCTGCGCCGCGACGGTAACGGTTATGTGCTCGAATTGCGTGCCGCAAAGCTCGCCCGCGCCTTGTGGATCGATTTTGGCGATGCAGATGCTAACGTTGCCGATAACGCAATCACGCTGCTGCCTGGCGAAACGGTGACCTTGCATATTGCATCCAAAGCCGGCCTGGCGACGTTGCGCAAAGCGCTGCGCCTGCGCACATTAGCCGGCGAGGTTCGTGTTTACTAAAACAAGCTAAAAGACAGCGGTTTTTACTGCTTTTGTTGACGCCCCCAAAAGGCGGCTGATATAAAACTTACCCATGTACAGGCGCAGGAAAACGGGAAAAACCCGGCGCCTGGAAACGCTCGAAGAAGCGTTTATTAAACTGAACATTGGAGACACTTCATGCACTTGAATTCTCGCCAGAGGGTGCAGCCGTGAGCCAGGTTACTTTGCGCGACATCGCCGAAGCCACCGGGCTGTCGATCGGTACGGTTTCGCGTGCGCTGAAGAACCAGGCCGGCATGACCGAGGTCACCCGCAACCAGGTGCGCCAGGCCGCCGAGAAAATGGGTTATGACTTCGGGCAGCTCAAGAAGGGCCGCATCCGCCGCATCGCCTTCCTGTTGCACAGCCAGCACAACACCCTGGCGTCGAGCCAGTTCTACTCCCCGGTGCTGCACGGCGCGGAAGCGGCTTGCCGGCGCGAGGGCATCGCCCTGTCCTTCATTGCAGTGGGTCCGGCAGAACCGGTGCAGGGCCTGATCCGCGTGCACCAGCCCGACGCCATCCTGTGTGCAGGCTTCTTCGAGCCGGAAGTGCTGGCTGCCCTGCAGCAGTCCGGCAAGCCGATCGTCCTGGTGGACATGCACCGCCGTGGCTTCACCTCGATCAACCCGGACAATGTGCGGGGCGGCTACCTCGCTACCCAGCACCTGCTGCGCTGCGGCCGCAAGCGCATCGCCATGATGTCCGGCTCCCTGGCGCACTACAGTATCCAGCAGCGCAACCGAGGCTTCCGCCAGGCGCTATTCGACGCCAAGGTGTTCGCCGATCCGGACCTGGAAGTCATCGTCCCTACCATGGGCGAGGGCGACGAGGCTGTGGTGGAAGCCATGCGCAGCCTGCTCAGCCTTCCGAAACGGCCCGATGCCCTGTTCTGCTACAACGACAGCACGGCGCTGGTCGCCATGAAGTACTGCCTGAATGAAGGCATGAAGATCCCGCACGACATAGCCATTGTCGGCTTTGACGATATCAGCAGCGCCTCCGCAGCCATTCCCCCGCTCAGCACCATCCACGTCGACAAGGAAGACCTGGGACGGGCGGGGATCGAGCTGCTGCTGCAGAAGCCAGAAGAAGACCCCTCCCAGATAACCATGCCAGTCGAATTGATCGTGCGCGAAAGCAGTTGCGACGACTAGCGTACTCACCAGGCCTAACATGACTAATCTCCCGAATTTCCGCAACCCGGACGTACTGCTCGACCACGCGCGCCACACCATGCGCTTTTACCACCCGCGCGCGATCGATCCAGCCGGCGGTCTCTATCACTACTTCAAGGACGACGGCACGGTTTATGACGCCGGGCATCGCCACCTGGTCAGCAGCACGCGCTTCGTGTTCACCTATTCGATGGCTTACCGTCATTTCCACGATCCCGCTTACCTGGAAGGCGCGCGCCATGCCTTGCGCTTCCTGCGCGAGGTGCACCGCGATCCGGCGGGCAGTGGCTATGCCTGGATGCTGAACGGCCGCGAAGTAGAGGATGGTACCCAGCACGCTTACGGCCAGGCCTTCGTGCTGCTCGCTTATTCCCATGCCACGATGGCGGGACTGGAAGAGGCGCGTGCCTGGATCGGTGAAACGTTCGAACTGATGGAAAAACGCTTCTGGGACGAGCAGGCCGGCCTGTACGCCGACGAAGCAAGCCGTGACTGGAGCGTGCTTTCGAGCTACCGCGGCCAGAACGCCAATATGCACGCATGCGAAGCAATGCTGGCTGCGCACCAGGCCACCGGCGAGCTGCGCTACCTGGAACGGGCCTACACCGTCGCCTTCAACATCACCCAGCGCCAAGCCGCCCGCTGCGGCGGCTTGATCTGGGAGCACTACGATACAAGCTGGCAGCCGGACTGGCGCTTCAATATCGACGATCCGGAGAACCTGTTCCGCCCATGGGGCTACCAGCCGGGCCATTTCACCGAATGGGCCAAGCTGCTGCTGCAACTGGAAGCGCGCGGTGCTGCGCTGAACAAGGACCTGGGCTGGCTGCTCCCGACTGCGGAACGGCTGTTCCATGCAGCGGTGGGCAAGGGATGGGACGCCGAACATGGTGGCCTGTGCTATTCGCTGGCGCCCGACCTGGCCGTGTGCGACCCGCACAAGTATTTCTGGGTGCAGGCCGAGAGTGCGGCGGCTGCGGCCATGCTGGCCAAGCGTACCGGCAACTCGGAGTACTGGGACTGGTACCAGCGCCTGTGGGCCTATAGCTGGACCCACTTTGTCGATCATGTGCATGGCGCCTGGTACCGCATCCTGTCCGGTGACAACCGCAAACTGAGCGACGAAAAGAGCCCGGCCGGCAAGGTGGATTACCACACCATGGGTGCCTGCTACGACATCGTGGCGGTATTGGGAGCTGTCGATCATGCGTGATGCACCGCTGATGCTGTGCGCAGGCGAGGCGCTCACCGACATGATTTACCAGGGCCACGAACGGTGGGTCAGCCGCGTCGGCGGCTCTGTATGGAACGTGGCGCGCGCGCTGGCCGTGCTGGGCGAGCGCACCGCTTTCGCCGGCGCCATCAGCTGCGATCGTTTCGGCGATGCGCTGTGGGCTGCCAGCGAAGCCGTTGGCCTGGACATGCGCCTGCTGCAGCGCGTCGAACGTTCGCCGCTGCTGGCGATTGTGGAACAAGGCGAGCCGCCGCGCTATTTCTTCATCGGCGATGATAGCGCCGACCTGCATTTCGATGCGGAAGCGCTGCCGGAATACTGGTCGCGCGACCTGCGCTGGGCGCACTTCGGGGGCATCAGCCTGGCGCGCGAACCGCTGGCTTCGAACCTGGTCGCCCTGGCGGAAAAGCTGAAAGAGCAGGGCGTGGCCATCAGCTATGACCCGAACTACCGCAACCTGATGGACGACCGCTACGCGCCAACCCTGCGCAGCATGGCGGAGTTGGCCGACGTGATCAAGGTGTCCGACGACGACCTGCGCGGCCTGTTCCCCGGCGTTCCGCTGGACGAGGCGCTGCAGCAGTTGCGCGCCGCCGCGCCTTCCGCGCATTGCCTGCTGACGCGCGGCGGCCAGGGTGCGAGCCTGTTCCATGGCGAGCAGCGTGCCGATGCACGGGCGCCGGCAGTCGCAGTGGTCGATACGGTCGGCGCCGGCGACGCCAGCGTGGCCGGCCTGTTGCACAGCCTCGCGCGCCATCCTGGGCGTTCCCTGCAGTCCCATTTGCACGCAGCACTGGCTGCCGGTTCTGCCGCCTGTCTGCAGTCCGGCGCCACCCCGCCGCCGCCCGCAGCCATGCACCAGTTGTTCGAATTGCTTGAAGGAGAAGCACCGCAATGAACGCATTCCGCCTGACCCTCTGCTCCGTCATGCTGGCGGCCTTCGCGCTGCCGCTGGCGGCAGCACCGTCCACCATGCCGGTCAACACCTTCATCGGCACCCAGGACGAAGGCAACACCTTCCCCGGCGCTTCGGCTCCATTCGGCATGATCCAGGTCAGCCCGACCGGCGAACACTACGCCGGCTGGCACTACAGCGATGCGCGCATTCGCGGTTTCGGCCACTCCTTCCTGTCAGGCGCGGGCTGCTGGGAGCAGGGCGGCCAGCTTTCGGTATTGCCGGTCACGGGCAGCATCGGTCCCGGCGGCGACTTCGATACGAAGAAGGCGGAGAGCTTTAACTACAAGCGCTATGCCGCCGAATACACGCACGAAGGCGAGGTTGGCCAGGCTGGGTACTATAAGGTAAAGCTCACCAGCTATGGCGGCATCACCGCCGAGGCGACCGCACTGACCCGCGCTGCAGCCGAGCGCTACACCTTTGCTCCCGGTACCGCGAGCGGCCACGTCCTGCTCAACCTCGGCCAGGCCAACGAGCGCCATTCCGTGGTTGGCAGCGAGGTGCGGGTACTGGATGAGCGCAGCGTTGAGGGCAAGATCGTTACCAGGAGCTTTTGCGGCGGTGCCCAATACACCACCTGGTTCCGCATCGTGTTCGACCAGCCGTTCGTTGCCAACGGCATCTGGGACGACCGTGGCGGCTGGCCGGGCGTGAAAGGTCCGAGCCAGCAGGGTGACAGCCGCCCTCACGGCGTGTGGCTGACTTTCGACCTCAAGAACGGCCAGGCCGTGACGGCGGTCAGCGCGATTTCGCACGTCGATGCAGAAGGCGCGCGCATCAACCTGAAAGCCGAAGGCATGGCCGGCGGCAAGCCGCTCACCTTCGACGCCATGCGCGAAAAGGCCCAGGCAGCATGGCAAAAGGAACTGGGCAGCGTACGCATCGAAGGCGGCAGCAACGACGACCGCACCGTGTTTTACACTGCCCTGTACCACGCGCTTTTGCAGCCGCTGACCGGCAGCGACGCCGATGGCCGTTACCGAGGCTATGACGATGCGCTGCATACCGCCAAAGACTGGACTTACTACGAATTTTTCTCGCTGTGGGACACCTACCGCGCGCAGAACCAGTTGCTTGCCTTGCTGCGTCCGCAACGTTCGCGCGACATTGCCAATTCGGTGCTGAAGATCCGCGAGCAGGGCGGCTGGCTGCCACGCTGGGGCTATGCCAACTTTGACAGCAATGTGATGACGGGCGACCCGGTGACCCCGTTCCTGGTCGACCTGTGGCGCTTTGGTGCGCTGAAAGGCCGCGAACGCGAAGCCTACGCTGCGCTGCGCGAGAACGCCTTCGGGGTGCCGCCTTCGCGCATCCGCGCCGAAGGCCGCGCCGGCAACACGAACTACCTGAGCCAGGGCTTCGTGCAGTACGACCGTGGCTTCGTTGCCAAGGGCATGGATATCGACCCGCACCATGGCGCTTCGGCGACGCTCGAGTATGCGCTGGCCGACAGCTCGCTGGCGGTCATGGCCAAGGCCCTGGGCCAGGCCAGGGATGCCAAACTGCTCGAACAACGCGCCCTCAACTGGCGAAGGGTGTGGGACCCGTCGGTGATCGACGCCCCGACCGGCCAGCGCGGCTTCCCGCGTCCACGCCTGCTGGACGGCAGTTGGTTCAACGACCTGAATGGCAGCTACGATCCGCGCGCCGAACGTGGCTTCCACGAAGGCACGGCCTGGCAGTACCAATGGCTGGTGCCGCAGGATGTTCCCGGACTGGCGGCGGCAATGGGCGGCCAGGCCAAGGCGCTGCAGCGCCTGGACCAGTTCTTCGATTACGACGCCTTGCTGGCCGACCCGGCCGCCGTGCGCAAGTCGTGGGTGGTGGGCGCCTACAGCTACTACAGCCAGTTCCGCTACAACCCGAACAACGAACCCGACCTGCATGCGCCCTGGATGTACACCCTGATGGGACAACCATGGAAAACCACTACCGTGCTGCGCGCGGCGGAAACCCTGTTCGGCAATGGCCCAAGCGGAGTGACCGGCAACGACGACCTGGGGACCATGTCGGCCTGGTACCTGTTCAGCGCACTGGGCCTGTATCCGGATGCGCCGGGTAGCGGCCGCTTCCTGCTGCACGCGCCACGCTTCGCGCGCGCCGAGATCGACCTGCCGCAAGGCCGCACCTTGCGCATTGAAGCGCCCGAGGCAAAGCCGGGCGAGCGCCGCTTCGTGGAATCGGTGCAGTGGGCCGGCCGGCCGCTGACGCGCGTGTGGCTCGATTGGGAACAACTGCAGGATGCTGGTACCCTGTCGTTCAAGCTTGCCCCCCAGCCCGATACGACTGGCTGGGGCACGCACGGCCGCGACCTGCCGCGCGCGCCGGCCGGTATGTAACTACAAAAACTGAGGAGACAATCTTGGCTAACATGGCACCCAACACCGCTCAGGCAGCGCCGCCGCAAGCAGCGGGCAGCGCTCAAAACGGGACGAATACCGGCGCGCTGGTCATCGTTACACTGCTGTTCTTCATGTGGGGTCTGATTACTTCGCTGAACGACGTCCTGATCCCGCACCTGAAGGCTATCTACACGCTGTCCTACTTCCAGGCAATGCTGGTACAGCTTTGCTTCTTCGGCGCCTACTTCATCGTCTCGATGCCGGCGGGCGCCCTGATCCGCCGCATCGGCTACCAGAAGGGCGCTGTCACGGGCCTGCTGATCGCCGCTGGCGGCTGCGTCCTGTTCTATCCAGCCTCCTTCGGCGGATATGGCCTTTTCCTGCTGGCGTTCTTCGTGCTTGCATCTGGCATCACGGTGCTGCAGGTAGCAGCCAACCCGTACGTTACGGTGCTTGGTCCGCCGCGCACCGCATCGAGCCGCCTGAACCTCACGCAGGCCTTCAACTCCCTTGGCACCACCATCGGTCCTTCGGTTGGCGGTTTGCTGATCCTCTCGACCGCCGGCGCCGCGGCAGGTGCGGCAGCCGACGCGGCTACAGTGCGCGGTCCTTACCTCGCGCTGGCCGGCGCGCTTGCCTTGCTGGCGGTGTTGTTCTTCGTCGCCAGACTGCCGCAGATTGCCGAGAGCGAAGACTTATCGCTGGCAGGCGAGGGCCATGGTTCGGCCTGGGCCCACCGCCACCTGGTGCTGGGTGCGATCGGCATTTTCCTTTACGTTGGCGCTGAAGTCAGCATCGGTAGCTTCCTGATCAACTTCCTCGGGGAGTCGCATATTGCCGGCCTGTCGCACGCCGATGCCGCGAAGTACGTCAGCATCTACTGGGGCGGCGCCATGGTGGGCCGCTTCATTGGCTTCGTCGTGATGCGCGTGGCCAGCCCGGGCAAGACCCTGGCCGTCAACTCGCTGCTTGCGATCGGACTGGTGCTGGCGGCCACCTTCGGCAAGGGCAGCGTGGCGATGTGGGCCATCCTCGCGGTCGGATTGTGCAACTCGATCATGTTCCCGACCATTTTCAGCATGGCGCTGCACGGCCTTGGCAAGTACACCGGCCAGGGATCGGGCATCCTGTGCATGGCCATCGTTGGCGGTGCGCTGGTGCCGTTCGCACAAGGCGCGCTGGCGGATGCCATCGGCGTGCAGGCATCGTTCATGCTGCCGGCCGCTTGCTATGCCTTCATCCTGTACTTTGGCGCAAAGTATTCTTCCATGTATGCGGCGCAGTAACGCCGTAGCGATCCTCGCGCTGTGTGCGGCGGGTTCGCTGCACGCCGAGACTGTCGATCGCATGGTCTTGTCGCGCGGTGGAGTGGTGCTTGAAGTCACCGCGCCGTCCAGCGGCATCATGCGCATCCGTGCGGGACGCGGGAAGCTGCCGGAGGATGCTTCATGGGCAGTCCCGGCGGAGAAGCGGGGCACCCACCTGCCGATGAGCGTGACGCGCGGCGCCGAAGTGGTGCAATTGCGCGCCGCGAATATCGGCGCCCGTATCGACTTGCGCACACTGAAGGCTGACGTGCTGGATGGCGGCGGCAAGCTTCTGCTGGCCGACCTTGCCGGCCGCACCGCGGTGTCGGGAGAAGGCGGCTTCCGCATGCGCGCGCGCCTGAGCGGCGATGACCATGTCTTCGGCCTGGGCGACAAGACCGGCACCTTCGACCGCAAGGGCGGCGCTTATACCATGTGGAACTCGGATACTTACAAGTTCACGCAGGCGACCGATCCGCTATACAAGACGATTCCCTTCTTCATGACGGTCAGCCCTCGTGGGCAGGCCTTTGGCTTGTTCCTCGATAATACCTGGCGCACCACCTTTGACTTCGGCAAGACAAAAAGAGACGTGCTGTCGATCAGCGGCGATGGCGGGCCGGTCGACTACTACGTAATGGCCGGTCCCGCGCCGAAGGACGTGCTGCGGCAATACGCGTATCTGACCGGGACGCCGCCGTTGATGCCTCAATGGGCACTGGGCTTCCAGCAATCCAAATGGAGCTACAAGAGCGACGCAGAGGTGCGTGCGATTGCAAAACGGCTGCGCAGCGAGCGGCTGCCTTCCGACGTGATCTATATGGACATCGATTACCAGGACCGTTCGCGCCCCTTCACGGTTAATCGGGAAGCATTTCCCGACTTGCGGAAACTCGCAAGCGACCTGCGCGGCGAAGGCATCCGGCTGGTGCTGATTACCGATCCGCATATCGCCAAGGCGCCGGGCCAGGGCTATGCCGCCTACGACAGCGGCGCGGCACAGGATGTGTTTTTGAAACTGCCTGGCGGCCAGTATTACTCCGGCGACGTATGGCCCGGGGCGGCGGTGTTCCCCGACTTCAGCCGCGCCCAGGCCCGCCGCTGGTGGGGCGACCTGTATGCCGGCTTCATTGGCGATGGCGTGGCGGGCTTCTGGAACGACATGAATG
Source organism: uncultured Duganella sp. (assembly GCA_946482635.1). Next base: position 14,039 of record CAMLSG010000008.1, on the reverse strand, counting down.
AGCCGTCGATCTTCAACGTGCCCAGCAAGACCATGCCGCTGGATGTCGTGCATCGGGTCGAGAGCGACGATTTCGCACCACGGCGCGCTTCTCACGCCGAAATGCATAACGCTTACGGCCAGCTCAACTCGCGCGCCACATACGAAGGACTGGCACGGTTGCAACCGGACTTGCGACCCTTCGTGCTGACGCGCGCCACCTATGCCGGCGGGCAGCGCTATGCGGCGACGTGGACCGGCGATAACGTATCGAGTTGGCAGCATCTCAAGATGGGCGTGCAACAGCTTCTCAACCTTGGCCTGAGCGGCTTTGCATACGCCGGCAATGACGTTGGCGGCTATGCCGGCGAACGCCCTTCGCCGGAGCTGCTGACGCGCTGGTTCCAGCTTGGGGCCTTCATGCCGCTGTTCCGCGCCCATGCCGAAACCGGGCGCCCCGACCAGGAACCGTGGGTGGGCGATGCTGCGCAAGTCGAGATCCGGCGCCGCTTCATCTCGGAGCGCTACCGGCTGATGCCCTATCTATACGCGGCAGCGGAGGAAAACAGCCGCACCGGCATTCCCCTGATGCGGCCGGTATTCCTCAATTTCCCGTCCGTGCTGGCGAACGGCGACCGGCTTGGCGGCTCGGAGGATCAGTTCATGGTGGGCGGCGACCTGTTGGTGGCGCCATCGCCAACGCTTGAATCGCCAGGCGAGTACAAGGTGGAACTGCCCGGTAAAAGCTGGTACGACTACTGGACCGGGCAGCGCTTGAATGGCAAGAGCGAGACAATCAAGCCGGATATCGCCCAGTTACCTGTCTACGTTCGTCCCGGCGCAATCCTCCCAAAGCAGCCGCTGGTCCAAAGCACTACCTTCATTCCCGAGGGACGGCTTGAGCTGCACGTTTATCCGGGCGCAGACTGCCGCGGCGAGATTTACGCTGACGATGGCGTCACCATGGGTTACAAGCGCGGCAGCTACCTGCGGCAGCGCATTCGCTGCGAGGAATCGCCATCGGGACTGAAAATAGTATTCGGACAGCGCGATGGGAACTGGAAGCCCTGGTGGAATGGCCTGGCGCTTTACGTTCACGGTTGGGGGCCAGACACACCGCCGCAAGTGTGTTCAGCAGGCGCGGAGCAGGCCGCATCTGTGGATCGGGCGCAAAATGCTGCCGTGATCCTGATGCCGGACCTCGCCACCGGAACCGTCGAGATCAGCCGATAGCAAGCGCCGCTCAGGGACCGCCCCAGCCGCCGGCCAAGGCCTTGTAGACCACCACAAGCGAACCTGCCGCACCGGACTGCGCTTGCGCCAGCCGGTCGCGCGCCGACAGCAGTTCGCGCTCGGCATCCAGCACCACCAGGAAGTCGGTCGAGCCAACGGCAAAGCGTTCGCGCGCAATCAGGGCCGCCTGCTCGGATGCCACTACCGCGTCATACAGCAACGCAGCCTGCTGCTGCGAGCGCGTATAGTTGATGAACGCGCCTTCCGTTTCCTCAAGCGCTGCCAGTACGGCGCGCTCGTAGTTGGCAACCGCCGCATCGGCACGCGCATCCGATGCCGCAATATTCGCCCGGATACGGCCGAAATCCAGCACGTTCCATGCCAGTTGTGCACCGAGGTTGTAGGCATAGGAGGCGCCCTTGCCAAGGTCGCCCGCATGCGCGGCGTTCTGGCCCAGTGTTCCGCCCAGCGTGATGGTCGGGAACCATGCGCTGCGCGCCACGCCTGCATTGGCGGCGGCGGCGGCCAGTTGGGCTTCGGCCACCTGCACGTCGGGCCGGCGGCGCAGCAGGTTCTCCGGCGTTCCGACGCCGCCGATATTGAATGACTTGAGGCCGGGCAGGGGACGCGGGTCGTTCAGCTCAGTATCCAGGCCCGTCGGAGGCAGCCCGCACAGCACGGCAAGGCGGTAGCGGGTGCGGGCAAGCGCCGATTCGAAAGCCGGAACGGAGGCTGCAGTCGAATTGACGAGCGAGCGGGCACGCTCGGTATCCAGCGCGGTGCCGCGCCCGACGCTCTCGCGCGCCTCCACCAGTTGCAGTGCCGCGCGCTGTGTTTCCAGGGATGCGATGGCGACGCGCAACTGCTCCTGCAAACCGCGCAGGTTGAAATAGTTGCGCGCCACTTCGGCAGCAACGCTTAGCTGTGCCGCGCGATAGCCAGCTTCGCCGGCCAGCACACCGGCTTGCGCCGCGCGCCGGGCATCGCTCAGGCGGCCGAACACGTCGACTTCCCACAATACGTCCAGGCCGACGGAATAGGCATTGTCGGTCTTGGGAACGCCGTTGCTATCCTTGGCTCGCACCCGTGCGGCGCCGGCATTCAGGTTCACGCTTGGCCACAGGTCGGCATCGGCAAAGCGTCCGATGGCGCGCGACTCGGCCAGGCTGGCAGCGGCACTGCGGATATCGGTGTTGGCCTTCAATGCGCGCTGCACCAGGGAAGAAAGCTGCTCGTCTTCGAAGCGGGTCCAGAATTCGGCCACCGGTTCGCTGCTTGCAGCCTGGTCGGGCGCGTTGGCGAATCCCGCCTGCGCAGGAGGCTGATAGCGCGCCAGTTGCGGCGCATGGGAACAGGCGCCAAGCATCAGCGCGGCAAGAGCCGATATCGCGCGTTTCATGATTTCCCCTCCGGAGGCGCATTGGCATCGTCGATGCCGGCGTGGAAAGCATGAGCGGATGCATCCACCGCACGGCGCACTTCGGCCGCATGTTCCCTGCGCTTGGCCGTGCTCTTGCGCACCATGCTATAGAACACCGGTGTCAGGAAGATGCCAAAGAACGTCACGCCGACCATGCCGGAAAAGACCGCAATCCCCATGGCCCGGCGCATCTCGCTGCCGGCGCCGCTGCCGAGGATGAGCGGGATGACGCCGGCGCAGAATGCGATGGACGTCATCAGGATCGGGCGCAGCCTCAGATGGCAGGCTTCAAGCACCGCTTCGACCATCGGCATGCCGCGTTCTTCCAGCTCCTTGGCGAATTCCACGATCAGGATCGCATTCTTGCAGGCCAGGCCTACCAGCACCACCAGGGCTACCTGGGTAAAGATATTCAGGTCGCCAGTCTGCCGGAACGGTGGCCAGTGCGACAGCCAGACCCCAAGCAGCGCGCACAATATGCACATCGGCACGATCAGGATGATGGCCAGGGGCAGGCTCCAGCTTTCATATTGCGCCGTCAGCACCAGGACCACCAGCACGACGGACAGGAACAGGACTGCCGCCAGCGTCGGTATCTTCACGCCGACCACCGGCAAGGTCACGTCGCGCGTCAGGCGGTCCTGGTAGGTCAGGTCGGTCCATTCGAACCCCATGCCGCGCGGCAGCCCCTTGACCAGCTTTTCAATCTCCGCCTCCGCCTGGCCGCTGGAGAAGCCCGGCTTTGGCGCGCCATTGAGGTCGGCGGCAGGGAAACCGTTGTAGCGGGTCACGCGCGTGGGGCCGAACGTCGGCTCGATTTTCATGAGGGCGCCGAGTTGCACCATCTGTCCTGCATCGTTGCGTGTTTCAAGGCGGGCGATGTTGTCGGCACTGGCGCGATACGGAGCGTCCGCCTGCACCACCACCTGGTAAGTCTTGCCGAAGCGGGTGAAGTCGTTCACGTACAGGGAACCCAGGTTGATCTGCAGCGTATCGTAGATCGATTGCAATGGAACGCCCATCTGCTTGGCCTTGGTCCGGTCCACATCGGCGAACAGCTGCGGCACGTTGATGTCGTAAGTCGAATAAGGCGTGGCAATGGTGGATTTTTGATTGCCGTAGATCGGCCCCAGAATTCCCCACACGCTGCCATACAGGGCCTGTTCGCCCTGGCTGCTGCGGTCCTGCACCATCAGCTTGAAGCCGCCGGCAGCGCCCAGGCCTTCCACGGCCGGTGGCGGCACCACGAAGATGCGGGCGCCCTGAATCTGCTGCATGGCGCCGTTGACCTTGCCCAGGATCGCATCCTTGGACATGGCCGCGGACGTTCGTTCTTCAAATCCTGTCAGGCCAAAGAACACAATGCCCTCGTTCGGCGCCGCGGAAAAGCCGGCAATCGACAGGCCAGGGAAACCGATCGAGTCGCGGATGCCCGGCACTTTAAGGGCGATATCGCTCATTTCGCGAATCACCTTTTCCGTCCTGTCCAGCGTAGCACCGGCCGGCAACTGGGCCACGCCAATCAGGTATTGCTTGTCCGGTGCGGGAACGAAGCCGCTGGGAATTGCACCGAACAGCACTGCGGTCAGGGCCAGCAGTACTCCATATACAATCAATGCCGCCGATTTTCGCTTCAGGATGCCGTCGACCCCGCGGCTGTACTTCTTGCTCTGGCGCTGGAAGAAGCAATTGAACCAATGGAAGAAGCGGCCGAACAGCTTGTCCATCCAGATCATCAGCGTGTCCTTCGGCGCATCATGCGGGCGCAGGAGCAGGGCCGCCAGGGCTGGTGACAGGGTCAGCGAGTTGATCGCCGAGATGACGGTCGAAATCGCAATGGTGACTGCAAACTGCTTATAGAACTGGCCCGACAGGCCTGGTACGAAAGTGAGCGGAATGAACACGGCGCACAGCACCAGGGCAATCGCCACGATAGGCCCACTGACCTCGCTCATTGCCTTGTGCGTCGCCGCGTGCGGCGTCAGGCCGTCTGCGATATTGCGCTCGACGTTCTCCACCACCACGATGGCATCGTCGACCACGATACCGATTGCCAGCACAAGACCGAACAGGGTCAGTGTATTGATCGAATAGCCAAGCAGCAGAAGCACGCCAAAGGTGCCCACAATCGATACCGGCACAGCCAGCAGGGGGATCACCGAGGCGCGCCAGGTCTGGAGGAAGATGATCACCACCAGCACGACAAGCAGGATCGCTTCCACCAGCGTATGCACGACTTTTTCAATCGAGGTCTGCACGAAGCGGGTCGGGTCATAGACGATGTCGTAGTCGACCCCTTGCGGGAAGCTCTGCTTCAACCTGGCCATGGTGGCGCGGACATTATCGGAGAGCGCAAGCGAGTTGGAACCGGGCGCCTGGAAGATACCGATTGCCACCGCTTCCTTGTTGTTCAACAGGCTGCGCAGTGCGAATGTGCTGGCGCTCATCTCGACGCGGCCAATATCCTTGATTCGCACGACAGCGCCGGTGCGCGTATCGCTGCGAACGATGATGTCCGCAAAATCCTCTTCCTTGACCAGGCGACCCTGTGCATTGACGGCCAGCTGGAATTCCGTGTTGTTCACCGCCGGCGGCGATCCCACCACGCCCGCCGCAACCTGCGCGTTCTGCTCGCGAATGGCCTGTATGACGTCGCCCGCAGTCATGCCGCGCGATGCCAGTTTTTGCGGATCGAGCCAGATGCGCATTGCATAGTCGCCGCCGCCAAAGAAGAGCACCGATCCCATGCCGGGGATGCGCAGCAGTTCATCGCGTACATACAGGTTGGCGTAGTTGCGCAGGTAAAGCGTATCGTGGCTGTTGTCCGGGCTGGCCATGTGCACCACCATGGTCAGGCTGGAGGATTGCTTCTCCGTCGTTACGCCGATCTGGCGCACAATGTCCGGCAAGCGGGGCAGGGCGCGGTTGATACGGTTCTGCACTGCCGTTTCGGCCTGCTCCGGCACCGTCCCGATCTTGAAGGTGACCGTGATGCTCATGCTGCCGTCGGCCGTGGCCTGGCTCTGGAAATACAGCACATTTTCCAGGCCGTTGATCTGTTCCTCCAGCGGCGCGGCAACCGTTTCCGCGATGACGCGCGGGTTCGCGCCAGGGAACTGCGCCCGTACGACCACCTGCGGCGGCGCCACTTCCGGATACTCCGAAATCGGCAGTTGGAAAATCGCCAGCAAGCCAGTCAGGAAAATGAAGATCGAAATGACGGTTGCAAGGCGCGGATGCTCAATGAAGTGTTTTGAGAAGTCCATGGCTCCTCCTCAACCCTTGGCCGGCGCAGGGGCTCCGGGCGGCGGGGCAGGGATGGGCATGCCTTGCTCGTTCACTTTCAGCACTTGCGGCGTAACCGGCGCGCCGGGGAAGGCGCGCAGCAAACCGTCCACGATGACAAGCTCGCCTTCCTTCACGCCTTCAACCACGCGCATGCCGTCGATCAGGGCGCCCGGCTTGACCTCGCGCTGTTCGACGATATTGTTCTTGCCGACTACCAGCACGACCTTGCGCGTCTGGTCAGTGGTCAGGGCGCGGTCGGCTACGACGGTGGCCATGTACTTGCCGCTGCCGACCAGCTTCAGGCGCGCGAACAGGCCAGGCGTGAACAGGCCGTCCTTGTTTTCGAACACCGCTCGCCCGCGCAGCGAAGCGGTAGCGGGATTCAGGCGGTTGTCCACGAAGTCCATCTTGCCTTCGTGGGGGAAGCCTTCTTCGTTGGCCAGGCCAAGATAGATGACGTTCGGGGTGTCGCGCGACGAAGCGCGCGTTCCGTCCCGGGCGGCGCGCATGTATTTGAGATAGAGCGCCTCGCTGGCGTCGAAGTAGGCGTAGACCTTGTCGGTCGAGACGACGGTGGTCAGCACCGGATCGCCGGCGTTCACCAGGTTGCCCTCGGTGACATTGGCGCGCGAAGTACGGCCGTCCACCGGCGACGTGATGTTGGTGAATTCCAGGTTGAGCCGCGCCTGGGTGAGGGCCGCCTCGCCGGCGCGGATCGATGACTGGGAGTTGGCGACAGCTGCCCGAAGCTGGTCAAGTTCCTGCTGGCTGACGCCGCGTACGGCGACCAGCTTTTCCGCGCGTGCGAACTCGGACTTATTCAGTTCGGACTGGGTCCGGGCTGACTGCAGCTGGGCCTCGGCGCGGGCCACTTCGGCCGCATAGGGTCGGGGATCAATCGTGAAAAGCGGCTCGCCTTTTTTTACAACCTGGCCTTCCTTGAAATGGACCTTGACCAGGTTGCCGGTTACCCGCGAGCGTACATCGACAGTGTGCGGCGCTTCCAGGCGGCCCGTAAATTCATCGAACTCCTGGACTTGCCGCTTGACGACCGGCGCCACCGAGACGGCGGGCGGCCCTCCGGCTTGTTTGGAGGGATCTTCCTTGGCGCCGCAAGCGGCGAGAAGCGCCAGGACGGCAAAGGGAACAAGACGTGCTGCCAGCGTATTCATAGCTCGAACCTTCCAAACTGCGTTGCACAGCGGGGAAACCGATTCTTACAGCGTAATACTTACGGCGAATTAATAGGAAAATAGCACAAAAATAGCGGCGTAGGCAGGAAACGCTTCCAATCGCTTCCCGCGAACCCGGATGCGCCCTGCCCGCAGAATGTATCAGCCCCTTACCGCTTCCTTCCCCGCCTCCTCGTGGACCAGGTGGATATTCGGTTCCTTGCGGCGGAACAGGCCGCGCAAGCGACGCTCCAGGCCATCGATATAGGTAAAGGCAACCGGCACCACGAGCAGGCTGAGGGCCGTGGAAGTCACCAGGCCACCGATGACGGCGATCGCCATCGGCTGGCGGAAGCTGGCGTCGGCGCCCAGGCCCAGGGCGATAGGCAGCATGCCCGCGATCATGGCGACGGTGGTCATGACAATCGGCCGCGCGCGTTTATGGCAGGCGTCGATCAAGGCATCGCGTACCGACAGTCCGCGTTCCTTGATGCCCACCACCGCATACTCCACCAGCAGGATGGAATTCTTGGTGACGATGCCCATCAACATGACCAGCCCAATCATGGATGGAATGCTCAGCATGCCCTTGCTGGCAAGGAGAGCGACGAAAGCGCCGCCCAGCGACAGAGGCACCGCCGACAGGATCGTCAGTGGCTGGAAGAAGTCGTGGAACAGAAGCACCAGCACGCAGAAGACGCACAACAGGCCAATGACAATCGCCATGCCGAAGCCGCCCATCAGTTCCGCCATGATCTCCGCATCGCCCGTTTCAATCAGCTTCACGCTGGACGGCATGGCTTGCGCTGCAGGCAGTGCTTTTGCCGCGGCCAGGGCTTCGCCCAAAGGCATGCCGCCGAGGTCCGCCGTTACCGTTACATAGCGGCGCCTGTCGTAGCGGTCGATCTGCGAGGGGCCGCTTTCCATCGACAGCGTGGCAACGCTTGCCAACGGAACCAGGCCATTGCGGCCGTGGATGCGCAGGTTGGCGATGGTATCGAGTTGCTGTCGGTCGGCGTCCGGAATGCGGACCTGGATGGCGACCTGGCGGTTGTCCAGGTTGAGTTTCGCCATCTGGGCATCGAAGTCGCCGTTGGTGGCGATGCGCACGGTTTCGCCGATGGCGGAAGTTGCGACGCCTTGTTCCGCTGCACGTTGGGCATCGGGTCGGACTACGATTTCGGGACGTTCCAGGCTCGCCGTGGACGTGATGTTTGCCAGGCCGGCGACAGCGCGCAGTTCGCGTTCCAGCGACTGCGCCGTGGCCTTGAGAGCGGCGGTATCGTCGCTGGCGAGGATCAGGGACATCTTTTCGCCAGGGCCGCCGACGCCCAGCGAGAAGCGGGCGCCTGGAACCGGCAGCAATGCGCGACGTACTTCATTTTCGATGCTGGTCTGGTCCGGCCGCGTGCCGCGCGCGGCAAGCACCAGGGTCATGGTAGCCGTACGGACTTCGCCGGCCTGGGACGAGCCATTGCCGGCCGCCTGGGCTGCGCCCACCATGGTCATTACGTGATCGATGCCCTTGATTTTTTCGATGGCATGGCGCGCTGCTTCCGCCGTGTCGCGCGTGCTGGCCAGGCTGCTGCCAGGAGGAAGTTCGACTTTGATGCTGGTATAGCCCTTGTCGGAAGCCGGCATCAGCCCGGTCTTCAGCAGCGGGATCAGCGATACCGATGCCACGAAGACCAGTACCGCCGTACCCAGGGTAGCGCGGCGATGCTGCAGGCACCAGCGCACCCAGCCCAGGTAGCGGGTCATCAGTACGCCGTCGCTTTCCTCCGCCTTCGGATGGGTCTTGAGCAGGTAAGCCGCCATCATCGGCGTCAGCACGCGCGCCACCAGGAGGGACGAGAGCACGGCCACCACGGCAGTCCAGCCGAACTGCTTGAAGAACTGGCCGGGAATCCCGCTCATCATGGCCGTCGGCATGAAGACCACGACCAGGGTCATGGTCGTCGCAATCACCGCCAGCGCAATTTCGGTCACGGCGTCGCCGGCCGCCTGCTTGATCGGCTTGCCCATGCGCGCGTGGCGCTCGATGTTCTCCACCTCGACGATGGCGTCGTCGACCAGGATGCCGACAATGACCGCCAGCGCGAGCAGCGTCAGGGTATTCAGCGAGTAGCCCAGCCAGTGCATGGCAGCGAAGGTAGGCAGGATGGACAGCGGCAGGGCGGAGGCGGAAATCAGTGTCGCGCGCCAGTCGCGCAGGAACCACCACACCACCAGTACCGCCAGGATCGCGCCCTCGTACAGCATGTGCATGGAGCCGTCGAATTGCTCGCGGGTATAGTCCACGGTACCGGATATCAGGGTGAAGCTTAACGACGGATCGATGGCCTGGAGCTTGCGCAGCGTGCCGGCTACCGCAGTGCCGATACGGGTTTCATCGAAACCTTTGGCGCGGTAGATCTTGAAGCCGACTGCACGCTTGCCATCCAGTAGGGCGATCTGGCTGCGTTCGGCGATAGTGTCGCTGACCGTGGCTACCTGGTCGAGGGTGATGCGGCGGCCGTCATTGAGCACGATGGGCAGCTTGTCCAGCTCGCGCGCCTGGCGCACCGTGGCGATGGTGCGCACCGCCTGTTCGGCACCGGAGAGCTGGCTGCGCCCGCCGGACGATTCCTGTTCCACCGTCTTCAGGGCGCGCGACACGTCGCCCGCCGTGACGCCCTGGGCCGCCAGGCGCACCGGGTCCACTTCCACCCGCACCTGGCGCTGCACGCCCCCTACGCGCTCGAACTTGCCGATGCCTTGCAGGCCGAGGATGGTTTTGCTGACTGTGTCGTCGACGAACCAGGACAAGGCCTCTTCATCCAGGCGGGAAGAGGAAACCGCATACAGCAGCGTAGCCTCTCCTCCCACGCGCACGGCGCTGATGGACGGCTGCTGCAAATCGGTCGGCAGGTCCGATCGCACGCGGTCCACTGCATCCTTTGCTTCGATCAGCGCGTCTGAAAGCTTTTTCTCCAGGATGAATTCAACCGTGATGTTGACTTGACCATCGGTGATCGAAGTGCGAATGTGCTTGATGCCGGACAGGGTCGCGAGGGAATTTTCAACCTTGCGCGCGACCTCCGTCTCCAGCTGCGCAGGCGCGGCGCCGGGCTGGGTCAGGGAAATGGTAATCGAAGGCAGGTCCAGGTCCGGCAGGTTCGCCACAGGCAGCTGGCGGAAGCCGAAAAACCCCGCGATCGAAAGCAGGATAAAGAGCAGGATGGCCGGAACCGGATTGCGGATCGACCAGGTGGCAAAATTCATGGCTTACTCCTTCGTTGCGGCCACACGGACGATGTCGCCATCGTTGAGGAAACCTGCGCCCTGCACGACAACCTGGTTGCCCGCGTTAAGGCCGGAAACGATCTCCATCGACTCGCCATGGCGGCGGCCAGTCGTCACCGCCTGCATGGCCACCCTGTCGGAAGCCGCCATTTTCATGACATAGCTGCGGCCATCGCGAATGACCACGCTGGCTGCGGGAACGGCAATGGCCGGGCTTTGCGCTAATACCACGCTGCCGTTGGCATACATGCCGGCACGGGCGGCGCTGCCAGGTTCGATATCCGCATAGACGATGCCGAGGCGAGTCTGTCCGTCGAGGCTTGGCGCCAGCTGGCGCACCTTGGCCTTGGCCGTGCCGCCGTCCGGCAGTTCCAGCGTGATGTGCTGGCCCATTTTCAATTGTCCCAGCTGCGGGGCGGTCAGTTCGCCGCGCCACTCCAGCCTATCCTGGCGGATCATGCGGAACAGCTCCTGGCCGGCGTTGTAAACCGTTCCCACCGTCGCACTGCGTGCGCTGATGGCGCCATCGTCGGGCGCGGTAATTTGCGCATAACGCAATTGCAGTTCCGTCGTCTGCAGTTGGGCCTTGGCTACATCGGCTTGCGTCACGTACTGCAGCACTTCCTGGTCGCTGATGCCGCCGGAACCCTTGAGCTGGAGGGCTCGCTGGCGATTGGCCTCGGCTTGTTGCCAGCTCGCCTTCAGGCGCGCTTCGTCGGCGCGCAGCAAATCGGCATCGAACACCGCCAGCACTTGGCCACGTTTCACATGATCGCCAACGTTGGCCCGGATCTCGGCCAGGCGCAGGCCGGAGACCTGGGTGCCGACGACGGCTTCCTGCCATGGCGTGATGGCGCCGCTGGCTTCCAGTGTGGCGGGCCATTCGGCGCGCGCAGCAGTCGTCACGGTAATCGTCAACGCGGGGGCGGGCTTGCCCGGCGCTGGCGTTGCCTCTGAGGTGGTAGCGATGACCAGGCCGCCACCGGCGACGATTGCCAGGACGCTCGCTGCGATCAGGGTTTTACGGCCCAGAACGGCCGAGGCGGAAGTGAAAAACTTGTTCATGATTTTATTGCTCCGTATTCGATGTGGTGGCGCCGCCGGTGGCTTTGACCAGCGCGACCCAGGATTGGGCCTGGTCGCGGCGTGCCGAAATTTCTGCATCCTGGGCCGACGCAAACTGGCGGCGGCTGTCTTCGAGTTCGAACAGGCTGACGGCGCCTGCCTTCCACTGGGCTTCCGTCGCATCGAGCGTGGTGCGCGCGGCGGAAGTCGCAGCGCGCGTCGATTCCATGCGCGCTTGTGCGGAGGCTTGCGCCGCCAGTGCGTTTTCGACCTCCTGCACGGTGGAGCGCACGGTGCCTTGCAGGCTGGCTGCGGCACGGCGGTAGCGTGCTTCGGCAGCGCTGACGTTTGCCTTCCCGGCGCCGCCGTCGAACAAGGTACCGCTCAGGCTTGGGCCGACGGACCAGGTGGTGAAGTCCAGCGTCGATCCGGCGGCGCGAATCCATTGGCCGGTCAGGACTGCGGCGAGATCCAGGCGCGGCAAGCGGTTGGCACGCGCAACCGCGATTTCCGCCCACGCAGCTGCGGCTTCCCGGTTGGCGGAGATGATGTTGGGATGGCCAGCCAGCACCGCGGCTGGCAGCGCTGGCGCAGCAGCAGGCGCCTCGGGCATGAAGGCCATCGTCGTGTTACTCGCACCAATCAGTTGGCGTACCGTGCCTGCATCCTTGCCGCTCAGGGCTACCAGGGCATTCACCTGGCGCGTGCACTGCTCCTGCTGCGAAGCCAGGTTTGTCTGCGCCGTCGCGATGCCGGAAACTGCGCGTGCTTCGTTGACAGGTGCGGCGAAGCCGGTGGCGAGCTTGCGGCGGGTTATTTCCAGGGTTTTTTCACGTGATGCGATGTCCTCCACCAGGACATTGCGTGCGCTTTCACAGGCGCGCAGCGACAACACGCCGTTGACGACATCGCTCGCCAGCGTGAGGCGCGTTTCCACGGCATCGGCTGTGCGGGCATCGAGACGGCTTTGCGCCGCTTGCACCGAATTGCGAATGCGCCCGAACAGGTCCACCTCCCAGTTAAGCGAAGGTCCGTTGCTGGCCGATGTGCTTAACGACGTTGTGCCGGGTGCGCCGGCGGAAGCGCTTTGCGCCCGCGTCACGCCCGCGCTGGCAGACACCGTCGGTCCTTTGGCGGCGTTATTGGCGCCGAGCGTCGCCCTTGCCTCATCGAGACGCGCCATGGCCTGGGCCAGGGTAGGGCTGTCGGCAAACGCTGCATCTGCCAGGGCGTCGACGGCTGGATCGTGCAAGGCGTGCCACCACTCGCTGTCCATTGTTTGGCCGGACTGGCCGGAAGGCGAGGACCAGGCGTGCGGCTCTGGCTGGGCCGGCGTGACATAAGCGGACTGTAGGCTGCAACCTGCCAGGCCGAGTGCGGCAGCAAGGTACAGCGCGGTAGCCCTTATGGGCTGGAAAGAAAGGTTGTTTGTGCGCATTTTTCAAAACGAAACTAAACGGTACAGTACATATTAGACTTGACATTTTTGCGCTGTCAAGCAAAACTGTACTCATTGGTTTCGAAAAGATTCTTTAACGTGAAAACAAAAACCGAGGCCCGCAGAGAGGCCATCCTGGCGGCCGCCAAGGCCGTGTTTGAAGAAATGGGTTTTGAGCAGGCGACCATGTCGGAGATCACCGCGCGGGTCGGCGGCTCGAAGGCGACCCTGTACCGCTACTTTGATTCCAAGGAAGCTTTGTTCGGGGAACTGGTTTCGCGTTCCGCGCAAGAACATGGCGGACAACTGGCCGACCTCTTTGGCGAGCGGCCGTGCGCCGCGATCGGCCCGGGCTTGCCGCCCGACGCAATGGAAGTGCTGGCCCTGCTGGACCCCAAACAGGATGTCGAAGTTTCGCTGAAAGGCTTCGGCGAGCGCGTGCTCAGGACCTTTTTCACGCCGCAGAAATTCGCCATGCGGCGCATGGTGATCGCGGCCTCAGGCAACAATCCCGAAGTAGGGCGCACGTTCTACGAGAACGGCCCAGGCAAGGGCATGAAGCTGGTCGCCGGCTATTTTGAAGCTGTGATGAAAGCAGGGAAGTTGCGGATGGCCGATCCCCATGTGGCAGCAAGCCAGTTCCGTGCACTGCTCGATTGCGAGCTGGAAGAGCGCGGCCTGATGAATGCCTTGCCCGAGTTTGACGATGCGCAGGTTGTTGCAACGGTAGCGCGCGCCGTGGATACCTTCATGCGCGCTTACCGTCCGGACTAGGTGAGCCTAATGGGGCGACAACCCTATCATTTCGAGGGCACTACCTGAATTTCGACATCAGGGAAGGAAGCCACGAGTTTAAGCTCTCCCCCGAGAGCTTTGATGTACTCGCGGAGCGTGCTCACATACATGTCGTCGCGGCTTTCGATTTTGGATACGGATCCTTGCTCAATATCCAGCGTCCTCGCCAATTCGACTTGCGTGACCTGGCGGGTTTTTCGCAGTTCCCGCAATTGCATTTCGATGATGAATGCATCGGCCCTTGCTTGGGAGCTTGCAGGCATCTGAGCGCGAAGCTCGCTGAATTTCTTAGCCATTGCCTGGTCCCTCCTGCTTGAGAGTCTCTAGGTGTTCGTCATACAACCTGTCTGCAACCGGAATGTAGT
>CAMLSG010000007.1 GCA_946482635.1 uncultured Duganella sp. | reverse complement strand
GAAGTCGTACAGCGTGTGCAGTCATTGAGGGACGCCGATCTCCAGATTTCGCTGGACGATTTCGGGCATGGCTACTCGTCCCTGAACTTCCTGAAGCGTTTCAAGATCGATTTCCTCAAGCTGGACACCAGTTTCAGCGACAACCAGCTCCTGTGCGAGGCAATTGTCACCATGGCGCACAAGCTAGACATCAAAGTCATCGCCGAAAAGGTCGAAAACGAAGCCCAACTGGAAATTTTGATGGCTGCAGGTTGCGATTTTGGCCAGGGATACCTGTTCGGAGAGCCAATTTCTGCTGAAAAACTGCACCACCTGTTGATAAGTCAATGAATATCCACAGGATCGAATGTGCGTAAACACCATTTTTGAGTTCACGCACAAAATTTGTTCAGAACTCATCCGATTTAGACGCAGTTCTTGTCCAGCCAGTTCTACAATTCGTAAACTTCTGATTCTGTGGATGTTAACAGGTTTATCCACAGACAGGGTCGCGTTTACTATCTACTACTATCCTTTCGTATACAACTTTAAATAAATAGAGGACAACTCGCGCATGCGTCTCGGGATCATTTCAGCCTTGGCAGAAGAACAACAGGGTCTACTGGAAGCCATGGAGAGCCCCTACAAGCTCATCCACGGTAAGCGTGAGTACACAGCCGGAAAACTCTGGAAAATCGATTCTGTGGCCGTTTTATCGCGAATTGGAAAGGTAGCTGCAGCAGTCACAGCTGCGACACTTGTGGAGAAGTTCAACGTTACCCACATTATTTTTACCGGCGTCGCCGGTTCTGCAGACCTTGGGGTTCGAATTGGAGACGTTGTCGTCGCGGATTCCCTGGCTCAACACGATTTTGATGCCAGCCCGTTGTTCCCACGCTTCGAAATTCCTCTGACAGGGCTCTCGCGCATGCCTACCGACCGCGAATTGAGCCTGAAACTGAGCCTGGCCACACGCGAATTCCTGCAAAACGATGCACAAGTGCACCGAGGCCTCATTGGCAGCGGAGATCAATTCATCAAAGACCGGGCCCATCTGGAAGCCCTGAAAGACGCACTGCCTGAATTATTGGCAGTGGAAATGGAAGGCGCAGCAGTCGCCCAAGTCTGTCACGAACTGGGAGTGCCGTTTGCCATCATGAGGACGATTTCGGACAACGCAAATGAAGAAGCGGCGACGGATTTCATGCACTTTGTGCAAACCGTCGCCGCTCGCTACGCATATGGCGTCATCCAGAACTTCTGCAAATCGCTTACTTGATCGGCAGTTTGGTGGTGTTTTTGACTTCTTCCATCACCGCATAAGTGTGCGTCTCGCGCACACCCTTCTGCAGCAGAGTTTTGCCAAGGAATTCACGGTAAGCCGCCATATCCTTTACGCGAGCCTTGACGAGGTAGTCAAAACCGCCGGCGACCATGTGGCATTCCAGTACTTCAGGAATCAGCTGGACGCTATGTTTGAAGGCATCAAACACCTCCGGCGTCGTCCGATCCAGTACAACTTCGATGAACACCAGCAGCGAAACATCCAGTAGCTGCGGGTTCAGCTGCGCCGTATAACCCATGATATAGCCTGCTTCGTGCAGTTTTCGCACCCGCTCCAGGCAAGCGGCAGGCGAGAGGTTCACTCGCGCAGCCAATTCAACGTTGCTGATCCGGCCATCGTTCTGCAACTCGGCCAGAATCTTCTTACTGATCTTGTCCAGCATTACATCCCCACTTTTAATTTTATTCGGTCAAATTCTCTCACCAAAAACTATCTATTGCTAGTAATAAGTAATACCAGAATTAATCCGAGCGATTCCGCCGTACAATCGAATCATTAGTTGCACTGCACAACACGCCCGCGCAAACAGCGTTTGCCGGGCGTGTTTTCGTAGGTGCCAAACGATTTTTTACATACTAGCCAATAGAGACATTCATGCATCTGAACACCACTCCGTTCGCCGCACTTCAAGCAGAAATCCTGCGAGATCCGACTCCGCTGCGCAGCGCCATCACTGCTGCGTATCGCCGCGACGAACAAACTGCCGTGCAATGGCTTCTGTCGCAAATTAACGTCGGTTCTCCTGAAACGACCCAGGATGCACAGTCCCTGGCCAAGCGCCTGGTGACCGCTGTTCGTGAAAAACGTACCCGTTCTTCCGGCGTGGATGCGCTGATGCATCAATTCTCGCTGTCGTCCGAAGAAGGCATCGCCCTGATGTGCCTCGCCGAAGCGCTGTTGCGTATTCCAGACTCGGCAACCGCCGACCGCCTGATCGCCGATAAGATTTCCAAGGGCGACTGGCGCAAGCACCTGGGCGAATCGCCTTCGATGTTCGTGAATGCTGCAACCTGGGGCCTGCTGATTACCGGCAAGCTGGTCAGCTCCTCCAGCGAAGAAGGCCTGGGTTCGGCCATTACCAGCCTGATTGCCAAAGGCGGCGAACCACTGATTCGCAAAGGCGTGGACCTGGCAATGCGCATGCTGGGCAACCAATTCGTCACCGGCCAGACCATCGATGAAGCGATCAAGAACGGCAAGGACAACGAAGCCCGCGGCTATCGCTACTCCTACGACATGCTGGGCGAAGCAGCGCTGACCGAAGCCGATGCAGCCAACTACTACGCCGCTTACGAAAAAGCGATCCACGCGATTGGCAAGGCATCGAACGGCCGCGGCATCCGCAATGGCCCTGGCATTTCCGTCAAACTGTCTGCACTGCACCCACGCTACAGCCGCGCCCAGCGCGAACGCGTGATGTCCGAACTGCTGCCGCGCCTGACCGCGCTGGTCAAGCTGGCCAAGGGCTATAACATCGGCCTGAACATCGACGCCGAAGAAGCCGATCGCCTGGAACTGTCGCTGGACCTGATGGAAGCAATGGCCTTCAACCCGGAACTGGAAGGCTTCGACGGCATCGGCTTCGTGGTGCAGGCTTACCAGAAGCGCTGCCCATTCGTGATCGACTACCTGGTCGACCTGGCAAAGCGCAGCGGCCGCAAGTTCATGGTGCGCCTGGTGAAAGGCGCTTACTGGGATGCCGAAATCAAGCGCGCCCAGGTTGACGGCATGCCTGGATACCCGGTCTACACCCGCAAGGTCTACACCGACGTCTCCTACCTCGCTTGCGCGCAGCGCCTGCTGGCCGCGACCGACGTGATCTACGCGCAATTCGCGACCCACAACGCACAAACCCTGTCCACGATTTACACCTGGGCCAAGCGCGACGGCATCAACGGCTATGAGTTCCAATGCCTGCACGGCATGGGCGAAACCTTGTACGACCAGGTGGTCGGCGCTGAAAACCTGGACAAGGCTTGCCGCATCTATGCACCGGTCGGTTCGCACGAAACCCTGCTGGCCTACCTGGTACGCCGCCTGCTCGAAAACGGCGCCAACTCCTCGTTCGTCAACCAGATCGTCGACGAAAGCATCCCGGTTGATTCGCTGATTTCGAACCCAATCGAAGTGGCACGCAACCTGAATGGCCAGCCGCACACCGGCATCGCCCTGCCGCTGGACATGTTCGGCGCCGAGCGCAAGAACTCCACCGGCATCGACCTCTCGAACGAAGACGTGTTGCGCGAAGTATCGCTGGCGCTGGCACAACCGCGTAGCTGGAATGCCGGCCCGCTGCTGGCTGTTGAAGCCAGCGCCGGCCAGGCCTCCCAACCGGTGATCAATCCGGCTCGCAAAGACGATGTCGTCGGCTCCGTGACCGAAGCGACAGCCGAAGACGTCAACAACGCCCTGAACGCCGCCAGCCAATTCGCCATGGATTGGCAAACCACCGAGCCATCGCAACGCGCCGCCTGCCTGGATCGGGCTGCCGACCTGTTCGAAACCCACAAACTTGAGCTGATGGCGCTGGCCGTACGTGAAGCAGGCAAATCGCTGCCGAACGCAATTGCCGAAGTACGCGAAGCAGTCGACTTCCTGCGCTATTACGCCGTACAAGTGCGCGGCTCCACCAATACGCTGGCGCTGGGCCCTGTGACCTGCATCAGCCCATGGAACTTCCCGCTGGCGATCTTCACCGGGCAGGCTGCTGCAGCACTGGCGGCCGGCAACGTGGTGCTCGCAAAACCAGCAGAACAAACCCCGCTGATCGCCCAGCGCGCAGTAGAACTGCTGCACGAAGCCGGCGTACCGCGCGTCGCACTGCAATTCCTGCCAGGCCGCGGCGAAGTGGTTGGCGCAGGCCTGTGCAACGATGCACGCGTTAAAGGCGTGATCTTCACCGGTTCCACCGAAGTAGCGCAACTGATCAACCGCACACTCGCCAAGCGCGCCGCTGCTGAAAATGTGGACATCCCGCTGATCGCCGAAACCGGCGGCCAGAACGCCATGATCGTCGACTCCTCCTCGCTGCCGGAACAAGTGGTGGGCGACGCGATTTCGTCCGCCTTCGACAGCGCCGGCCAACGCTGCTCCGCCCTGCGCGTGCTGTTCCTGCAGGAAGACATCGCCGACAAGACCATCAAGATGCTCAAAGGCGCGATGAAGGAACTGCGAATCGGCTCGCCGGACCGCCTGGTGACCGACATCGGACCAGTGATCGACAAGGAAGCGCAGCAAAACCTGCTGAACCACATCGAAAAAGTACGCGCCCACGCCAAGGCCAGCTTCTCGCTGGAAGTGCCAGGCGCCGATGCCGGCACTTTCGTGCCGCCGACCGTGCTGGAAATCCGCTCCCTGTCCGAGCTGACCAAGGAAGTATTCGGCCCCGTGATGCACGTGATCCGCTACAAGCGTTCCGAACTGCCAAAAGTGATTGAGCAGATCAACGGCAGCGGCTTTGGCCTGACCCTGGGCGTGCACTCGCGTATCGACGAAACCATCGACTACATCACTTCCAGCGCGCACGTCGGCAACATCTACGTGAACCGCAATATCGTGGGTGCCGTGGTGGGTGTGCAGCCGTTTGGCGGTGAAGGCAAATCCGGCACCGGCCCGAAAGCCGGCGGCCCGCTGTACCTGAAACGCCTGCAGCGCGGCGCCGTCACACTGGACCGCCACCAGCGCCAAAGCGTGCCAGCGATCGATTCGCTGGCCGCATGGGCCAAGGCACAAGGCAAGAGCCGCCTGGCCGCGCATATCGAAAGCTATGCACGCACCACGCCGGTGGGCAGCCTGATCGCCCTGCCAGGACCGACCGGCGAGCGCAATACGCTGGCCTACGTCCCACGCGGCAATATCGCCTGCCTCGCATCGAATACGGAAGTGCTGCTGAACCAGATAGCGGCCGCCCTGTCGACCGGCAACCGCGCTTTGGTCGTTGAAGGCGCCCTGCCGGCAGACCTGTCCGGCGACGTAAAAGCAGCGATCCAGACGGTATCCGCCACCGACCTGGCCAAGGCCGACTTCCAGATCGCACTGGTGGAATCCAGCCTCGGCGCCAAGCTGCGCCCAGAACTGGCCGCACGCGACGGCGCGATCGTCTCAGTAATCGATACGACAGAAGAAGGCGACATCCCCCTGTGGCGCCTGGTGGCCGAACGCGCCCTGTGCGTCAACACCACCGCCGCCGGCGGCAACGCCAGCCTGATGACCCTCGACGCCTAAACGGCCGAGCCCGTGTCAACCTTGGGGTCAGGCTCTTTGGTTGACACGGGCACAACCGTCGTGCGCATGAGCTTGTGTCAACTTGAGAGCCTGACCCCAAGGTTGACACGAAGTTAGCTGTTAGTAGGTGTCGTTCTTGGGATTGGTGCCCGGGGCGGTTTTCTGGGCGACGGAGTTCATGCTTTCGAGGTGGCCGCGCAGCCATTTGTGGGCCGGGCTGCGGGCGTCGCGTTCGTGCCAGAGCATGTCGAGGTGCACCGCCGGGAGCTGGAATGGCAGCTCTTTGTAGATCAGCGCGTCCGTCATGCCGGTGGAGGCGATCAGGTGCTTCGGCAGCACCGTGATCAGGTCGCTGTTGGCCACCACGCGGCCGGCGGTGAAGAATTGGTTCACCGTCAACAGGATGCGGCGTTCGCGCTGGATCTGCGCCAGCGCTTCGTCCACCAGGCCATGCGCCCGGCCGGAGAAGCTGACCAGCAAGTGGTTGGCTGAGCAGTAGTTGTCCAGGGTCAGGTCTTGCTTGGCCAGCGGGTGCCCGCGCCGCATCACGGCTACATAAATCCCAGAATACAGCCGCTCATGGCGAATCGGCGAGCTCGGTTCGCTCATCAATTGCGCCGCCACACCGGGGAAGAAGCCCACCGCCAGGTCGATGTCGCCGCGCAGCAGCATTGGCCGCGGTTCGCGCGTTGTCAAAGGAACCATGCGGATGTTCACGCCAGGCGCTTCGCGTTCGATCGAGCGCATCAGCGAGGGCAGCCAGAACGCGGCCGTCGCATCCGCCATGGCCATGCGGAAAGTGGCGTGGGTCTTGGACACGTCGAACGTGCCCGGCGTCACTGCCGCTTCCAGCGAGGCCAAGGCGCTGCGCACCTGCGGCCACAGCGCTTCCGCCCGCGGCGTCGGCTTTACGCCATAAGCCGTGCGGATCAGTAAATCGTCGCCCAGGCTTTCGCGCAGGCGCTTGATGGCATTCGACACCGCCGGCTGCGTCATGGCCAGGTGGCCGGCAGCGCGCGTCAGGTTCTGCTCAGTCATTACCGCGTCGAATACGCGCAGCAGATTCAGGTCCAGGGTCAGAAAGCTCATCGGTCATTCACACCAATAATGATTGTTATGGAGAAACGGAATTGGCGTTATATGTTGCGGCGCACTATAGTACCAATAGATTCTAAAGGTATAGAAACGCCCATGTCTACTTACATTAACATCATCGAATTCGCACAGTACCTGCCGCTGGTGATCCTGGCGCTGGCGCTGGCTGTCGTGTTCAAGCCGCTGCTGCGTGGTATCGCCCGCGCTGCCGTGCTTGTCGTTAAGCCAAAGTTGAGCAAAGAGGAACGCTTGCAGCGTCGCCTGATGCGCGACACCATGATGTTCAAGCGTATGCTGAATTCGATGGAAGGCTCGCCTAGCCACGTCGCAGAACTGCGAGCAATGGCCTGCCGCGCGTAAGCCTTCCGCAGCGCAGCAATCAGTTCGTTTCTGGAGCCGGGGCTGGCTTGTCCGCGCCCGACAGCAGTTTCGGTTTCAGCGAAGAATCAACCGGCTTGTTGCCGATCCAGATGCGCATGATGGCGTTGAAGAACGCCTGGTCAGGCAGCGTTTCGCCAACCTTCTTACCGTTCAGGAACGGCTGGGAGCCGGTCGACGGGTTCCAGTCGACGATTAACTCGTCACCCTTCTTCAGTCCAGGGAACTGGGCAAAAATCTCCCCGAAAGCCTTGGTCTGAGGCAGCAGCTTGGTACGTTCTTCCGGGCTGACGTTGTCGTTCAGGCCCTTCATGAAGGCCATGCCGAAGTCGTCCGAGCTCAGGTCACGCATTGCAACGATGCGAATGCGGCGCGGGCCGCCGACGCTCAGGACGTCCTGAACGGTGGTCTTCTTTTCCTGCAGGTAGAAACCTACCGCGTAGACCTTGAACACCAGCTTGGTGCGCACACCGGCGCCGTTCAGCTTGAGATCATGGCCGGCAACGTTGACCGTTTCCGGGAATTTGACGCCTGCCACTTCGGCGGCGAAGGCTGGAAGGCTGCTGGTGGCCAGGAAAGCGGCGGCAGCAGCAACTTGTAAAAGTTTACGGCGAGTAATACTCATTTTGTCTCCGTTTGTATCAGATAGCAATATAACGCAGCGCTACCCTTTTTGGGAGGCATCAGGTCTTATCTGCCTGCAATTTCTCGAATTTTGCCAACAGTTGCTCCTTGCTTTCCCGCCAATCTGGATTAAATGGTATGCAAGAGACTGGGCAGACTTGCTGGCACTGCGGTTCATCGAAGTGACCGACGCATTCGGTGCACTTGTTGGGATCAATTTCATAGATCTCCGGACCCATGTAGATCGCGTCGTTCGGGCACTCCGGCTCGCACACGTCGCAATTGATGCAGTCGTCGGTAATCATTAAAGCCATGGCAATACTCTCTTATTCGCCCTTGCGCGCTGCGATCTTTTTACGCAGCCAGCGGTCGACGGACGGGAAAACAAACTTGGAAACGTCGCCGCCAAGCTCGGCGATCTCGCGCACGATCGTGCCCGAGATGAACTGGTACTGGTCGGATGGGGTCAGGAACAGCGTTTCCACATCCGGCAGCATGTAGCGGTTCATGCCCGCCATCTGGAATTCGAATTCGAAGTCGGACACGGCGCGCAGGCCGCGCACGATCACGCGCGCATCGTGCTCGCGCACGAAGTCCTTCAACAGGCCGGAAAAACTCTCAACTTTGACGTTGGGATAATGGCCCAGCACCTCATTGGCAATTTCCAGCCGTTCTTCGAGCGTGAAGAACGGGTGTTTGTTCTGGCTGTCGGCCACGCCGACGATCAGCGTGTCGAACAGGCCCGATGCGCGGCGCACCAGGTCTTCATGACCCCGGGTCAGCGGGTCGAAAGTACCCGGATAAACTGCAACAACCATTGCAACTCCATGCGTTTGGCTTAGGACAAAGAAGGATTATGCCTCATTTTCAGGCAATGCCTGAAGCAGGTGGTAGTAGACCATGCCCGCCTTGTCGGCACGCACCACTTCCCAGCCTTCCAGGGCCAGCGGTGCTTCCGCCTCGGCATAAACCAGGCCGCCGTCCTTGAGCAGTGCGCGGCATAGCGGCAGCGAGCGCTCCAGCAAGCCTTGTTGGTAAGGCGGGTCGAGGAAGATCAGGTCGAACCTGGCGCCGCGGCCGGCCAGCGATTGCGCTGTCGCCAGGGCGTCGCCGCGCTGGATGGCGATATTGGTAGCCTTCAGCTTTTCGCGGTTGGCTTCGAGCTGGCGCACCACCGCGCTGTTGGCGTCGACCATGGTGACCTTGGCCGCGCCGCGGCTGGCAGCTTCGAAACCGAGGGCTCCGCTGCCGGCGAACAGGTCCAGCACCTGGGTGTCGCTCCAGGCGGCATCGTTCAGGTGGTTGATCCAGTTGAAGACGGTTTCGCGCACGCGGTCTGGCGTCGGGCGCAGGCCCAGCGCTTCCAGGACGGGCAGCGGCGTGCGCTTCCAGTCGCCGCCGATGATGCGGACCTGGTTGGGGACTTTCTTCTTTTGCATGGCCGGCATTATCTCATGCCGGCCGAGGGCCAAGCCTTAATGCACTTGCGCCGCAAGGGTATTCAGGTCCTTGATCCAGCCGTCCATGCGCTTTTGCGCATGGGCTTTCTGCTCCGGCGTGGAGATGCGCACCACGGTGTGCACAAGTTCGAGCGTCGACTGCGTATAGTTGTCGAAAAAGGCTTTGCGCTCCGAGATGCCAAAGCGGTCGAAGCCCGAGCGGATCAGCTCCTCTATCCATTGCGTGGCGACCTGCTTGCTCGGTTGCTCGGTCATGATCTTGCGCGCCAGGCTCATGATCTTGAACTGGCGCCGCATGCGTTCATCAAGCCACAGCGCGTTATCCAGGGGCCTTGCGTCGGAAGCTTTGCGGATGATCGCTTCCTGCTCGTCGCTGAAATCGCCGAACCACAGTTCGAACTGTTCCATCGACTTCTTGTAGCGGAACTTGTTCTGGTCCTGCGCGTCGCCCTTCATATTCTCTTTGCGGAACTTGGCGTTGTTCTTGGCGAATTTCTTTTCCATGCTCGCCAGTTGCTCGGGCTTGAGCGATAGCGCCAGGTCCGCAATATCGGGCGCGGAGCGCAGCAGCAGGGCCTCGGTGCGGTCGCGGATATCCACGTAATCGGCCATCAGGTCGGCCTGCGTCGGGTTGCCGCGCAACTGTTGCTGGGCCTTTTGCAGGAATTGCACATAGTCCTGCAGCTGGGTCTTGCGGTGCCAGCGGAAGAACTCCCCGATATCCTGCTTGACGTCCGCCTTTTGCTCGCTGTCGAAATCGACATAGGCGTCGAGCCACCAGTACAGCAGGGTGTCAGCGTTGTTATAAGCCAGGCGCAGGGAACTGCACGCTGCGAGCAGAAGGGCAAAAGCCAGCACGATCCACGTGTTAAACTTTTTCATATATCAACTCACACAAGAACAATCGGTCTATGAACGTCGTCATTCTCGCCGCTGGCATGGGTAAACGCATGCAGTCGGCGCTGCCAAAAGTTTTACATCCCGTTGCTGGCAAGTCCCTGTTGTCTCACGTCATCGATACCGCGCGCAGCCTGTCTCCAGCTAAATTGTGCGTTATTTACGGTCACGGCGGCGCAGCGGTGCTGGCTTCGCTGGACAAGCACAAGGCCGTTCCTGGCACCGAAATTTCCGCCGCGTTGCAGGAACCGCAACTGGGTACCGGCCACGCGGTCCAGCAAGGCCTGGAGCACCTCGACGATGACCAGCCAACCCTGGTGCTGTATGGCGACGTGCCGCTGACTTCCGCCGCATCGCTGAAACGCCTGGCCGAAGCCGCCGGCAAGGACAAGCTGGGCATCCTGACCGTGGTGCAGGACAACCCGTTCGGCCTGGGCCGCATCGTCCGCGTGGGCGGCGCCATCCAGCGCATCGTTGAAGAGAAGGATGCCACAGAAGCCGAGCGCATGATTAAGGAAATCAATTCCGGCATCATGGTGATCCCGACCGCCAAGCTGAAACAGTGGCTGGGCAAGCTGAAAAACGAAAACGCGCAAGGCGAGTACTACCTGACCGATATCGTCGCCATGGCGGTGGAGGAAGGCGTGCAAGTCGTATCGGCCCACCCTGCCGCAGCATGGGAAGTGCTGGGCGTGAACAGCAAGGCGCAACTGGCCGAACTGGAACGCATCTACCAGCGCAGCGTCGCCAACGCCCTGCTGGACAAAGGCGTGACCCTGGCCGACCCGGCGCGCATCGACGTGCGCGGCGAACTGACTTGTGGCCGCGACGTGACCATCGACGTCGGCTGCGTCTTCGAAGGCAAGGTCGAAATCGGCGAAGGCGCAACGATTGGCCCGAACTGCGTGCTGATCAACGCCAAGATTGGCGCCGGCGCCAATATCAAGGCCTTCACCCATATCGAAGAAGCGGTGGTGGGCGACAAGGGCCAGATCGGCCCATATGCCCGCCTGCGCCCCGGCACCGAACTGGGCGAGGACGTCCATGTGGGTAACTTCGTCGAGATCAAGAACAGCCAGGTTGCCGCGCACAGCAAGGCAAACCACCTGGCCTATGTGGGCGACGCAACCGTCGGTTCGCGCGTGAACATCGGCGCCGGCACCATCACCTGCAACTACGATGGCGCAAACAAGTTCCGCACCGTGATCGAAGACGACGCCTTTATCGGCAGCGACAGCCAGCTCGTGGCCCCAGTAACCGTGGGCGCAGGCGCAACCATCGGCGCCGGCACGACGCTGACCAAGGATGCGCCGGCCGGCAAGCTGACTATCTCGCGCCCTAAGCAAATCACGATCGAAGGCTGGAAGCGCCCAGTGAAGGTCAAGAAAACCTAAGCTACCGAAAACTGGCGGCGGCGCTGGTAAGTAAATTTCACCAGTTCGGGGAAGAAGCGATCGAATCCTTCGGCGATCGCGTCGTAATGCTGCTGCACTTCCCCGATGCCCTCGCGCAGCAGGTGGCCATTGCGGCTTAGCCTGTCCGACATGCGGGTCAGCGCCAGCTCGACCCCGCTGAATTCTCCATAAGCACCCAGCCAGTCCTGCTTGATCAGCTTGGGCAGGATATCGCGCAGCCGCTCCGGCAATTGCCCCTCATGCGCCGCCAAAGCGCCGTAAAAGCGCTCGATCAGCTCCTGGCGCGGCTCCTCGCAGTATTCGTCCCAGCGCTGGCTCAGGATATGGTCGTAGAACACGTCCAGCACGATGCCTGCATAACGTCGCCTGCCCTCGGTGAACAGGCTCTTGGCCTCGGTGACGACCGGGTGACTGTCCGTGAACGAATCGATGAACCGGTGCAGCGCAATCTCGTTCGCGATCTCGGGCGCATAGTGATCCCCACCGTTCGCTTTGACGAAATCGCCCAGCATGGCGCCGACCATCGCCGCTTCGCTATGGCGTGCCAGGTAGATATGTGCGAGGTAGTTCATGCCTCATTCTAGCGCTGTGGATAAAGATGTGTAAAAGCCAGTGCAATTCCGCCTGAAAACCATGGGAAAGGCATTGGATAAGCACGAAGTGGTATGCATGAATTATTCACACAGCAAGCATTGGCGCGGCAATTGTGGAAAAGTCTGGGGAGTAGCTGCGTATAACCTTGGATAACTCCAAATTGTGGATAACGATGTGGGAAACCCCGAGGAAAACGACTGAATATGCGGTGCGGAACGCTGGATAACTGCATCTGGCTTGTGCGCATTTGTGGAAAAACTTGTGTATAAGCCTGTGTTCAGCCGGGTATAAGCCGGGATAAGTTGTTCAGACCGGAATACTGGTTTCGAACTTGCTGCGGAAAGTGGAAAAGTAGGCTTTGACGTTGCGCACATTGGCCTGGCCTGCGAATAAACGGTGGGCCAGCGCGTGATAGGCCAGCATATCAGCCACCTGGACGATCAGCACGAAATCTGGCCCGGGCGACACGCGGTAACACTGCAGCACAGCCGGTTCCGGCGCCACCAGCGCCTCGAATTCCGCCATCCGTTCGGCGGCCTGGATATCTAAGGAGATTTCCACAACCGCTGTCAGGTGGGCGCCGACCTTGCCTGGCGCCACCAGGGCCACCTCGCGCTCGATGACGCCGGAATCGCGCAAATGCTTGACCCGACGCAAACAGGTGGGCGCCGAAACGTGTACGGTGGCAGCCAATTCGGCATTGGTTTGGGAGGCATTCTTCTGTAGGGCGTTCAGGATACGCCGATCAATTTCATCAAAGTCCATAATTTGAAAGAATATTTCAATTGCTACATAGTGAGAAATATTCTTTCACAGTATCGCTAAATGAGAAAGCAAATTTCTTCGCGACTGCTCTAGCATGCATCCATTAACTCTTTAAGAATGAGGTTTCGTATGTGCGGTATCGTCGGCGCTGTCGCCCAGCGCAATATCACCCCTATCCTGGTTGAAGGCCTGAAGCGCCTGGAATACCGCGGCTACGACTCCTGCGGCGTCGCCCTGCACCTGGACGGCAAGCTGCAGCGCTCGCGCAGTACCTCCCGCGTGGCCGACCTCGAAAAGCAGATCAACGAAGGTGGCCTGAACGGCTTCACCGGCATCGCCCACACCCGATGGGCCACCCACGGCGCCCCAGCATCGCATAACGCCCACCCGCATTTCTCGCCAAGCGAATCGGCCGCCCGCATCGCCCTGGTCCACAACGGCATCATTGAAAACCACGACGAACTGCGCGCCGAACTGACCGCCCTGGGTTACGTCTTCACCAGCCAGACCGACACCGAAGTGATCGCCCACCTCGTTGACCACATGTATAACGGTGACCTGTTCGACACCGTGCAGCACGCCGTCAAACGCCTGCATGGCGCTTACGCTATCGCCGTGTTCTGCCGCGAAGAGCCACACCGCGTGGTCGCCGCGCGCCAGGGCTCGCCGCTGATCGTCGGCATCGGCCAGGGTGAAAACTTCGTCGCCTCCGATGCGATGGCGCTGGCCGGCACCACCGACCAGATCATCTACCTGGAAGAAGGCGACGTGGTCGACCTGCAACTGGGCCGCGTCTGGATCGTTGATGTCGACGGCAAACAAGTACAGCGCGAAGTGAAGACCGTGCACGCCCACACCGGCGCTGCGGAACTGGGCCCATACCGCCACTTCATGCAGAAGGAAATCTTCGAGCAGCCACGCGTAGTCGGCGACACGCTGGAAGGCGTGACCGGCATCATGCCGGAACTGTTCGGCGACGGCGCCTACAAGGTATTCAAGGAAATCGACCGCGTGCTGATCCTCGCCTGCGGCACCAGCTACTACGCCGGATCGACCGCAAAATACTGGATCGAATCGATCGCCAAGGTACCGGTCAGCGTGGAGATCGCCTCCGAATACCGCTACCGCGACAGCGTGCCGAATCCGAAAACCCTGGTGGTGACCATCTCCCAGTCCGGCGAAACCGCCGACACCATCGCCGCGCTGAAGCACGCGCGCAGCCTGGGCATGGAACACACCCTGACCATCTGCAACGTGGCCACCAGCGCCATGGTGCGCGAGTGCAAACTGGCCTACATCACCCGCGCCGGTGTTGAAGTTGGCGTGGCATCGACCAAAGCCTTCACCACCCAGCTCGCCGCCCTGTTCCTGCTGACCCTCAGCCTGGCGCAAGTGAATGGCCTGCTGACCGAAGAACAGGAATCCGCACACCTGAAAGACATGCGCCACCTGCCTTCCGCCATCGCCGCCGTGCTGGCGCTGGAACCGCAGATCATCGCCTGGGCCGAAGAATTCGCGCGCAAGGAAAACGCCCTGTTCCTGGGCCGCGGCATGCACTACCCGATCGCCCTGGAAGGCGCGCTGAAGCTGAAAGAGATTTCGTACATCCACGCGGAAGCCTATCCAGCCGGTGAACTGAAACACGGCCCGCTGGCGCTGGTGACCGACGAAATGCCGGTCGTGACCATCGCCCCGAACGACGCGCTGCTGGAAAAACTGAAGTCGAACATGCAGGAAGTGCGCGCCCGCGGTGGCCAGCTCTACGTCTTCGCCGACGTCGATTCGCGCATTACTTCCGGCGACGGACTGCACGTGATCCGCCTGCCGGAACACTACGGCCAATTGTCCCCGATCCTGCACGTGGTTGCGCTGCAGCTGCTCGCCTATCACACCGCCTTGGCACGCGGTACCGATGTCGACAAGCCTCGCAACCTGGCTAAATCGGTGACGGTCGAGTGAGCCAGTTTGCGCTTCTTTTAGGTCAGTAAGAGACGCAGCAGTGCGCCGCCGCAGCGGCGCACCATCATTTAAGCGATCTTCTGCATCTCGTAGAGCTGGAAGTCCGCAATTGTGGAGCCACCAGTCCTTTGGAAAATCCTGATACGCTCACTGCTCATGTGAGCGTGCCAGGCTTCGTAAGACTCCCACTCCTCGACAAACGTCACCAGTGCCGGGTCGTGATTCGACAGATGCAGCTCGTATCGCAGGCAGCCCGTGGTACCACGCGTCGCCTCCACTAGCTGGATCTGCGCCGCGATCATCTTCTGTTCCATGCCTGGTTTGGCGCGGGCGTGCGCCACAATAATCAGCGAGTTGGCCATAAACCGTACCTTAACGCTGCTGCTTGATCGCAGTGACAGGTGGGTACTTGTCCAGGTCATCAATCGACGGGCCACCCTTCAGCCAGTTCACTACCCAGCCACTTTCGAGGATGTTGACCGTCTGCGAGCCGGCTGGCAGCCAGGCTTCATGGACCACACCTGGCGGAGCGCGGAAGAAGCCGCCGTTATCCACGTTATAGCGCACACCGTTCGATTCGAAGACGTGGGTGCCGCCAACCAGCACCACATGGGTCTCGGCCAGGTCATGCGTATGGGGCTTGATGCGCACAGCAACTGGCGTACGGAACATGATCATGGTTAGTTTGGTTTTCGGATCACTGTGCAGGATTGCATATTCCGGCGAGCGGTCGCCGGCTTCGGGAATGGTCTTTTCCCATTTCAGCGCGCCGGGATTCAACAGCAGCGGCGCGACTTCCTTCATTTGCGCGTCGTCCGAATGTGCCAGGGCTGGCTGGGTCACGCCGGTGAACGCGAATGCTGCCAGCAGCGCTGCGCCAGCATGTTTGAAGAAGCTGATTTTTTTCATGATGTAGTCCTCGTTAGTTGCGGCAACCCTTGCTGCCTGGACTGAAGTATGGGTTGCCATCGCAGCTCGAAAAATCCCCCTTCCGGAACATCTCCTTTGAATCCAATTCATGGATGTGCGCCATTAGCGAAGTCGATTCACAGGTCTTATTCCCTCGCCCATATTTTTCCCTTGATGTCCCGCCCCTATTCTTCGGTCTCGTCTTCAACACTCACTCAACGAGGAAAACATGAACCTGGACCTGAACAACAAGAGCGCCCTGGTAAGCGCATCTACTTCCGGCATTGGCTATGCCATCGCCGACCGCTTGCTGGAGGAAGGGGCTACCGTCATCATCAATGGCCGCAGCGAAGCCACCGTCGCGCAGGCTGTCGCCACACTGGTTGAGAAACATGGCGCAGGGCGTGTACTGTCCCTGGCCACTGACCTGAGCGTGCCTGGTGCGGAGCAGCAGGCGGCCGCCAAATTTCCAGAAATCGACATCCTGGTCAACAACATGGGCACATACGCGCTGAATGACTTCTTCAGCACCACGGATGCTGACTGGCACAGCATGTTCGAGACCAACGTCTGGAGCGGCGTACGGCTGGCCAGAACATATATGAAATCAATGCTCGAGCGCCGCCATGGCCGGGTGATCTTTATTTCGAGCGAAGTGGCCCTGACGCCAATGGCCGCGATGGCGCATTACAGCGCGAGCAAGGCAACCCAGCTTTCCATCTCCCGCAGCCTGGCCGAACTAACCAAAGGAACTGCGGTGACGGTGAACTCGGTACTGCCTGGACCTACTGAGACGGAAAGCCTGAAATCCTTCATCCAGTCCGTGAATCCGGGCCTGTCCTATGCCGAAGCAGAGCGCAAATTCATGGATGAAAACCGCCCGTCTTCCTTGATCTACCGCCTCGCCAAGCCGTCGGAAGTAGCAAACGTCGTCGCCTTCCTGTCCAGCGAGCGTGCCGCTGTGATCAATGGCGCTGCTATCCGCGCTGAAGGCGGCACTGTCCAGACCATTGCCTGACATGACAGATGCCGTGAGAGGTTTTCTGAAACGAAGATGGTATGCCGCGGCATTTGCTTTCTTGGCTAAGGGATCCTGGAGCGGGATGCATACGCTGGTATGATCTATTGGTTCTGAAGGTCGTTAGAAAGTTAGGGAGCAAGCTTGGACAATCGCAGCGGCGAAATGCTGGTTTTTGCAAAGGTGGTGGAAACAGGTGGGTTCTCCGCAGCGGCTGAATTGCTGAATATGTCGCCTTCGGCGGTGAGCAAGCTTGTCTCCAGGACGGAAGCGCGCCTGGGCGTGCAGCTGTTCAAACGCTCGACCCGCAGCATGACCCTGACGGCTGAAGGCCGCGAATTCTACGCCAACTGCGCCCGCATCCTGCAGGACATCGAAGATGCCGAACTCAGTGTGACGAAAGGCTTCGCCCAGGTGCGTGGCCTGCTTCGTGTGAACGCCTCGCTCCCGTTCGGCCAGCATTACCTCGTGCCGCTGCTGGAGGAATTCAAAGCGCAGTATCCGGAGATCAGGATCGACATATCGCTGACGGATTCCAAGGTCGAGCTCCAGCGCGATGAAGTCGACGTCGCCATCCGCATGGGGCCTCTGCACGACGCGACATTCCGCGCTCGCAAGTTGGGCAGCAGCAGGAAGGTCGTGGTCGCGGCGCCATCCTACCTGAAGAATCATCCTGCGCCGCAGGCCCCTGCGGAGCTGCAGGAGCATAACTGCCTCAATTTCAATTTCCGCCGGTCGCTTGATGAATGGCCGTTCGTGGTCGATGGAAAACTGGTGCATCTCGCCGTCGATGGCGAGATGCAAACCAACAATGGCGAAACGATGCGGCAACTCACCCTGCAGGGCCTGGGCGTGAGCCGCTTGGGTATGTTCCACGTTTTCGACGACATTCAGCGAGGCGACCTGGTCGAATTGCTCCCCCAGTACAACGCTGGCGATATTGAAGAGATCTCCATCATCTACCTGAATCAGAAACACATCCCGCCGCGAGTGAGGGTTTTCATCGATTTCGTTGTCGGAAGGTTGTCGCCAATACTTGCACTTAAGGGTGACGCCGACGCACTCGGGAAGACTTAACTGCGCTTCATGCTCAGTTCAACATCGCCGGGCAACGGCAACGACAGGTAATTGCCGTCCGGCTCGCGCACCACCGACATGTACTCAGGGCAGTAATCTGCATTGTCGGCGATGATCAGCGCGCCGGGGCGCAGGCGATGCTCCACCAGGCGCAGGATGTCGAAGTACAGGCCTTTGGCGCCATCAAGCAGCAGCAGGTCGATCTGTTCCGGCAGGCCTGCGCGCAAAGTTTCGAGCGCGTCGCCCTCGCGGATTTCGACCAGGTCCAACAGGCCGCCTGCCTCAAGATTCTCGCGGGCGCGCTGTGCCTTGGATGGCTCGAACTCCGTGGTGATCAGCAGGCCGCCGCCGTTGTCGCGCAGGGCTGCTGCCAGGTGCAGGGTCGAGATGCCGAACGAGGTGCCGAATTCGACGATCACGTTCGCCTTTGCGTTGCGCGCCAACATATACAGCAGCAGGCCCGTCTCGCGCGACACCGGGATCGCGGCATCTTTCAGGTCCGCGTAGATTTCGCGATAACCGGTCTTGCTGCTCATGATGCGCACGCGTTCCTCCTCCGACAGCGCGGCGAAGGCGGCGATGGCCGGCACCCGTGTGTTTTTGGCTTCGTCGAACAGGCGGTTCAGCAGGGGCGCGACAGGTGCGGAAGTCAGGGTAATCATGGGGGTATTCCTTTCTTGTGTAAGAGCAGGAATAATATGAAGAATCCTTCACATTTCATACTCGCATTCCCAGGACCCGCCATGACCGATAGCAAAAACGCCCGTGTTTCCTCGCGAAGAAGGCCAAAACAGGCCCGCTCGAATGACCTTGTCAGCGCGATCCTGCAGGCAGCTATTCAGGTTTTGGCAAAGGAAGGCGCCCGCCGCTTCACCACGACGCGAGTGGCGGAGCGTGCGGGGGTGAGCGTAGGCTCGATCTACCAGTACTTTCCCAATAAGGCTTCGATCCTGTTCCGTCTGCAAAGCGACGAGTGGCAGCAAACTTCGGCCATGCTCTCGGAAATCCTGCTGGATGCAGCGAAGCCGCCGCTGGAGCGCTTGCGTAAGCTGGTGCATGCCTTCGTGCGCTCTGAATGTGAAGAAGCGGCGGTGCGCACGGCCCTGAACGATGCGGCGCCGCTTTATCGGGACGCCCCGGAGGCCATCGAAACCAAAGCCTCCGGCGACCGGATGTTCCGCACCTTCATCGACCAGGTTCTGCCCAATGCCACCAATGCGGAGCGCAACTTGGCCAGCGACCTGGTGATGGATACGCTCAGCGCTGTCGGCCAGCAGTTTTCCCAGGAGCCCCGTACTGACAAGGAGATCAAGGCTTATGCAGGCGGCCTGGGCGATATGCTGTGCGCATACCTGGCCGGGCTGGCAGGTCAGAACACGGCGCGCAAAGTCAAACGCACCGTGCGTGGTTCACCGGGGTGAAAGTGGATGCCGGAAACGCCTTCCGCTGGCTCGCCTGCGAGGCGTGAGGCGTAGTAGTAATCGACATCGTTTGCCTTGCGGTCGAACAGGTTGAACACATCGGCCGTCAACTGCCAGCGGCGGTTGAAGCGATACGTGGTGCGCAGGTAGGCAAGCGCCGTGCTGGACGAGCGAACGCTGTTGTCTTCCACCAGTGGCCGCGGGCCGAAATAGCGAAGCTGGAATGCGCCGGACCATGGGCCGATGTCGTTCAGCGTTGCGCCAAACGAAGCCACCTTTTCGACAGAGCCCGGCACACGGTCGCCAGCGGTGTCGAACTCTGTGTAGCGTGCACGCGAATAGGCCAGGTCGAAGTCCAGCAGCAGGTGCTTGGTCGCGGCGTAGTGGTTGTTCCACTCGATGCCGGAACGCTTGCTGGCGCGGCTTGGCGCCGTGTCGCCGGCATCGCCGGAAAACACCAGTTCGGACCCGGAACGCAGGCGCCACAGCGCGACCGAGCTCTGCAGGCCGCTCACGAACTCGCTGCGGGCGCCGATTTCCGCACCGCGCGTTTTCACCAGCGGCGTGACTGGATCGACAGGCTCACGTTCGCGTGGCGACAGGCGTGCCGTGGTGCCGCGCGCATCGTTGCTGTGGAAGCCTTCGCCGTAATTCACAAAGAACTCCGTCTTGCTCCAGGGCGCGAGCACAAGCGAGATCTTGGGAGATGTAATGTGATCATTCACCTTCCCGCTGTTCTCCGCGATCGAGCTGCCGACATTGAAGCGGTAGCTGTCGTAGCGCACGCCGGCAATGGAGCGCAGCCAGTCCGTCCACTGCACAGTGTTCTGCAACCATGCGGCCACGCTCGCCTCGGTAACGCGCGATTCGGCGATCGGATGCCGCACTTGCTGCTGCGTCGTCGCGTACAGCCCGACCGGCGCAATGCGGTCGAAGCGCCCTTGCACGCCGATGCTGTTCTCCATCGAGCGATGGCCGAGTTGGCCGAACCACGTTTGGGTCAGGTCGAAACCCGTCATCTTGCGGCGTTCCGTCTGCAGGAACTGGTCGCCGTTGACCGGATCGTCGAGGAAGTAGGTGACGTCGTTGTACAGCGAGAGGTCGCTGCGAACCAGGTAGGCGTGCGCCTCCGTCAGCGTGTCGCCTGCGCGCTTGCGCCATTCGGCGGAAAGGCTGTAGCGCGCGGTGCGTCCGCCGTCGCTCGGATCGGCCGCCCCGAATTCATCCAGCCGTCCATCCTGTACCGCGCGCAGTGGAATCTGGTTGGTTGCGTGCCAGCCGGCCTTGTACGCCATGCCGGTAATGCTGAAACGCTCCGCGCTGTTGCCCGAGCTGTATCGCAGCACTCCCGTCGACTTGTGGAACGCTTCCGGCATCTGCCAAGGGCCGTCGTTGTGGCCCAGGTCGAGTGCATACAGCAGGTTGCCGGTGCCAACCTCGACGGAATTCGCCACTACGCCGCGGCGATAGTTGTCCGCGCCGACGGTCAGCGATGCAAAATTTTCGTTCAGCTTATCGGCCAGGCTCATATGCGCGGCGCCGGCCGATGCAAAATCGCCTTCGTCCGCGTAATAGGGGCCTTTGCGGTAGCGGATGCGGCCAACCAGTTCTGGAATCAGGAAATTCAGGTCCGTATAGCCCTGGCCGTGGCCGTGCGTGCGCATATTGACCGGCATGCCGTCGACGAAGGTGGCGAAGTCGGTGCCATGATCCAGGTTGAAGCCGCGCAGGTAGTACTGGTTCGCCTTCCCGTCGCCGCTGTGCTGGGTGACGATCATGCCCGGCACGAATTCAAGGATCTCGCCGGGCCGCAATGCAGGCCGGTTGGCGATCAGTGCCGAGGTGATGGTTCCTTCGCTGGCTGCGTCGGAAGTGCGAATGCCATTGTCATAGTGGTGGCCAACGACGTACACCCTGGCCGGTGTCTCTTGCTCTTGTGCCTGCACGACAGCGCACAAGGCCCCCGCGATCACGGGGATCAGTTTCTTTTTCATTATGGATGTTTGAATCGGCAATCCCGCCCACCTCCCCGTGAGCGCGACCGAACAGCGCGCGCATCGTCGCCGATGCGTGCACCACCTGTCTGGCCGGTATCCGGGCTGGCAAGGCAAACCGTCTTGCCTTCCCATGCTTGCGCACAGTGGCTTGTGTAGACGGCCTTCGTTGGAGAACGATGCTTGCTTACCGTTGCGGGGGCAGCACACCCTGGCCTGCCGGCTGAACCAGCACGGCCATGTGTTTCCCGTTTAACTGCACGCTTGAACGCGCGCGAGGCACCAAACGGCGGCGATTATACGCTATGCACTGTTGTTATCCTGCCACCGGTCGGTATAAACCAGGTCGGCCAGTTTGCCGCGCATGGCCCATCCCTCGAGTTCCAGCATCGGCTTGGGATAAAAGCCGGCGACGTGGCCCAGGCAGATGATGGCGACCGGCTTGCCGCCAGCGGGGATGCCCAGCAAGGCCGCCAGCTTGAGCGGGTCGAACAGCGACACCCAACCCATGCCCAGGCCTTCCGCACGGGCGGCCAGCCACATGTTCTGGATAGCGCAGGCGACCGAGGCCAGGTCCATTTCAGGCAAGGTACGGCGGCCGAAGATGTGCTTTTCGCGATGGTCCATCAGGGCCGCCACCAGCACTTCGCCGCAATCGCGGATGCCTTCGACCTTCAGGCGCATGAACTCCTCGTTGCGGTCGCCGAGAGCGGCCCCGGTGGCCTGGCGCTCCTCGTCGACCAGCCGATACATCTGCTCGCGCAGCTCGGGGTTCTGGATGCGGATGAAGCGCCAGGGCTGCATCAGGCCGACACTGGGCGCCTGGTGGGCCGCCGCCAACAGGCGCATGAGGAGGTCTTCATCGATTGCACCAGGTACGAAGTGGCGCACGTCGCGCCGTTCGGCAATCACACGATAAACGGCATCAATTGCTGCCTGGTCAAAACTGCTTTGCACTTCTACTCTCACTGTTGATGGAACACGATTTCCTCAACGGCCTGTCCATTACACAGGTGTTGGTCGATGATGCGGTCCATGTTCTCGGGAGTGACATTGTAGTACCAGGTGCCGTCCGGCTGGACGCAGGCGATCGGGCCGCCCTTGCAGGCCGCGAAGCAGCTTACCCGGCTGCGTTTCACGCGCAGCTCGCCTTCGTTCAAGCCGGCTGCTTTGAATTTGTCGCCCAGGCTGTCGAACAGGGCCTGCGACTGCCCGTCGGCAGTGCAGCGCGGGCCGGTGCAAATCAGCAGGTGGCGGTGGTAGCTGCTGATCTTTGGCTTTACCGGGGTGTCGCTCATGCCTCGCTCCCTTCCGCTTCGGTGCTCGTCTCGGCTTCCCACGGTTCGTCGAGCGTGGCGCGGATATAGTCGACGGGCAGTCGGTACTGCGCTGCCAGTTCTTCAATGCCGGCGCCGGCTTCGTGTTCGGCACGCAGCGTATCGAGCCATCCCAGCAGGCCTGTCGACAGGGAGCGGCCCGCGCGTTCGCCTTCGCGCGTCGCGCCACCCTCTTGCATGTCGTACTTGTTGGCGTAGCCGCGCGGCGTCACCATCAGGCCGTCGCGCACGAACGTGTTGCTGTTGCCGATCAGGACAGTGCTGAGCATGCCGATGTCGGCGTCGGCCATGCTGTCGAGGGTGGTGAACACGATGTTCTCGCGGCGGCGGTAGGCGCTCTTGACGATGGCCACCGGCGTGTCGGGACGGCGGTGACGCAGGAACAGTCGCTGTGCTTCGACGATCTGGCGTGTGCGGCGGCCGCTTTTCGGGTTGTACAGTGCCACCACGAAGTCGGCCATCGCGACCGCATCCAGGCGGCGGGCAATCGTTGGCCAGGGCGTCAGCAGGTCGGACAGCGAAATCGCGCAGAAGTCGTGGGTCAGCGGTGCGCCGACCAGCGCTGCGCAGCTGTTCAGGGCCGATGCGCCTGGGATGATCTCCACCTGCACGGGGTCTTCCGGGGTCCAGCCGGACTGGAACAGCACTTCGTAGGTTGGGCCGGCCATGCCGTACACGCCGGCGTCGCCGGAGGAGATCAGGGCCACCTTCTTGCCGGCGCGCGCGGCTTCCAGAGCGCTGACGGCGCGGTCCAGTTCTTCCGTCATCGATTTGCGGATGATCTCTTTCCCCTCAATGAGGTCTGCCACCAGCTTGATGTAGGTGACGTAGCCGATCACCACGTCCGCTTCGGCGATGGCGTCGCGGGCGCGCTGCGTCATGTGGTCCACGCTGCCGGGACCAATCCCGACCAGCATGATCTTGCCCGCGGCAGCGGGTTGTTCGAATGGAGCGTTCATGGATTCTTCCTTGCGATTGAGACGGTGACGTTGCGGTTGTCCACGCCTCGGAGTTTGAATTTTTCGACCACCAGGGCGGTCATTGGCGTGCCTGGGCCGGCTGCCAGCAGCGCGGCAGCCTCGCTTACCGATGGCGTGCCGGTGTAGCGGCGAACGGTTTCTGAAGGATTCGGTACCGGAACGGCCGCCAATTCTTCGGGCGCGTAGAAGTGCAGCGGCCAGCCATTTTCTTCGGCGAAGGCGAGCAAAGCCTCTTCATCGCGTTTCAGCGTGATGCTGGCGGCGGCGCTTACCTGCCCGGTCTGGGCTCCCGCCTCGCGCAGCGCTGCATGCACGGCCTCACGCACCGTTTGCAGCATGGCGCCACGGTCGCAACCAAGGCCGATAGTGAATGTGCTCACGCTGCACCGTCCAGCGGCGGGCGATACACCACCAGTCGTTCGTGGAGGGCGTTCCAGCGTTCTTCCGGCACTTCGGCATGGGTTACCCACAGCAGCGCGGTGTAGCGCTCCAGCAGCACGTCGTCGAAGTGCTTGAAGAAGTGGATGTTGTCCGGCAGCGGCGTCGGCCGGGTCCACCAGTCCGGGCTGCCCGCCTCCTGTATGAAGGCGATCGGTTCGCCGTTCACGACATGTGCCGAGACTCGCGTGATGTTGATCTTGGGCGCTTCCACGCGCCAGCCGAGGTGCCGGCCAAGGATATCGACGGGAATTGTGCGTCCGACGTCCGACGCTGTGGTCAGCACCGGTGCTGCGCCCAGCAGGTCGGCCACGCGCTCGCTCCATTCGTTGGCGCCGCCGACGTGGCCGGACAGCACCGGAATCACATACTGGCCGGCGTCGTCGACCACGATCACGCCGGGGTCTTCGTCCTTGCTGCGCAGGTGGGGGGCGATCAGGCGCACCACGGCGCCCAGCGACACGAAGAACACGATCTGGTCGTAGCCTTCAAACAAGGGGCCGATTTCATCGCGCAGCGCGCCGTCGTAGGCGCGTATCGCATTCTGCAGGCCGGAAAATTGCGCCGCGAACTTGGCGGAAGTGCAGATGTCGGCGCCAGGCAGGTCGGCGGCCAGGCGTGCAGCCTGCGCCGCGCCGTGCTTCGTGATGGCTACCAGGCATAAGCGCGGCGCCGCTGTGTCGACAATTGATAAGCTGCTCATGCAGTCTCCAGGGTTAATGGTTGAGGGCCGGCCTTCTTGAGGCAGCCCTTGATGCGTTCACCGCGAATGCGCTGTCCGTGCTTGACGATCAGCAGCGAGAGGTAGCTGACTTTGGTGCCGCGCAGCGCCAGGATTTCGGCTCCGCTGAAGCGGCGCTCGTCCGGGGCGCCGACACGTTCAATGAAGTGCGCGCCCTCCAGCAAGTCCTTGCGCTCAAGCCAGTCGATCAGTTCATCGAGCAGGGGCTTCACCTTCATCAGCACCAGGGTGTCGAAGTCCGGCAACAGGCGGTCGATGGCGCTGACGCCATATGCCGCCGGCACAATGGCGACCGTGTCATCCTGTTCTGCGAACGGCACCGGCACTTCGGCGCAGGCGGCAGTGAAGGCGTTGACGCCGGCGATGACCTGCACCGGTACCTGTTCGTCCAATGCACGCACAGTGCGCGCCAGGTGGCCGAAGGTGGCGTAGGTGCTGGCGTCTCCTTCGACAAGGAAAAGCACGTCGCGGCCCGCGCGAAGCCAGGGCAGCACCGTCTCGGCCGCCTTCATCCAGGCCCGCGCGAGCTTTTCGCCGTCGTGCGTCATGGGGAATAGCAGCAATTCATGCTTGTCTGGCGGCGCAAGGCCGGCCCGTTGCACGATGTCGAATGCGTAGCTTGGCGTCTTGCCGCTACGGGCCGGATAGACCCAGATCGCATCGCGCCGCTGCAGCGCTTCCCAGGCGGTTCGAGTGATCAGGCCCGGGTCGCCGGGGCCAAGGGAGACCCCCCACAAGGTACCGCTCATGCCGGTCCTCCTGCCCGGCGTGCGCAAACGATCCACACAGGGTTTTCGGCTGCCATGCGGTGCATGTGCAGGATTGGCTTGCTGCGCGCGGCCTGCAATTGCAGTACGTCCCAGCTCACGCCTTCGCCCTCCAGCGCCTGCAATGCGGCAGTGGCGGTGGCAAGGTTCTCCAGCGTGACGAAGTTCATCACGAGCGCGCCGCCCGGGCGCAAGCGTCGCAGCACGCCCGTAATCAGGCCCGCCAGTTCGCCGCCCGAGCCGCCGATGAATACGGCGTCCGGATCGGGCCACGAATCGAGCATCTCGGGCGCTTTGGCGTGGTACAAGCTGTAGTTGGCAACGCCGAATGCGGCGTGGTTGCGGCCCGCAATGGCGCAGTCTTCCTCGTTCTTTTCAATGGCGAACACATGCCCCTGTGGGCACAAGCGTGCCGCTTCCAGGCCTACCGAGCCGGAACCGGCGCCGATATCCCACATCACGCTGTCGGAACGAAGCTGGAGCCGCGCCAGGCTGACGGCGCGTACTTCCTGCTTGGTGATCAGGCCCTTCTCCGGCTGGCGCTGTTCGAACTCCGCATCGGCCAGGCCAAAGCGCACGGGGCGAGGCATTGGCGCCACGCGCCACAGCAACACGACGTTCAGGGCTGCGAACCGCATGCCCGCCGCTTCGCGTGGACTAAGTTCGGCCAGCACGCGTTCCTCAGGCTGGAGCAGGTTCTCCGCGACCGCCATGTGGAAATCATCGCCCAGGCCTTCCGCCAGCAGCAGCCGGGCAATGCGGTCCGGACTGTTGTCAGGGCTGGTCAGCACTAGCAGGCGCGCATGCTGGCGCAGCGCCTGTGCCAGCGCGTACAGGCCGTGCCCCGGCGTGCTGCCGCGCGACCATTCGCCGGCGTCCCGCGTGTGGACCGACACGATGCGCGCATCCTGCCAGGACAGCCCGATGCGCGCGCAAGCCAGCTGCAGCGTCGACAGGTTGGGCAGGATTTCCAGCGCTTGTACGCACAGGTGTTGCGCCAGGTAAGGCGCAATGCCATGGCACAGTGGATCGCCGGTGGCCAGCACCACGCAGCACAGGTTGTCGGCACGCGCGGCGCGCACCCATTCCGGCACCTCTTTCAGGCGTGCAGTCAGGTCGCGGCAGACGGCGCCTGGCTTGAATTCATTCTTCAGCAGCGCCAAGGTGCGGGCGCCGCCGATCACCACGTCGGCATTGCGCAGCCAGGCCAGCGCTGTCGCATTCAGGCTGGCGGCGCCGTCATCCAGCACGCCGATCACGCGGCAGGGATTGGGATCAGTTAAACAGGTATCCATGGGTCTATTCAGGAATTGGCTCGGGGTCGATATCGAGGATGTGGTCAATGCCGATGCGCCTTGCGTCGGACGGGCGTTCTTGCGGGAGCGCAGGCGCCGACCAGACGTCGGCCACCTGGTTGCCGCTGAAATCGCACACCAGCACCCGCAGCTGGAATGCGCGGCCATAGCGCTCGGGCGCGGTCAGGGTATCGATGGCCGCTTGGGCCAGCGCGTGGTGGAAGACGTCGCCCAGTCCGCGTTCGACCATCAACTCGGCTCCAAAGCGCGCAGTTTCTGCTGCCGCAATGGCGGCGCAGTCCTCGGGCGTGGCGCCGATGCGGCGCGCGATCTCCGCTACCAGGTCGGTATCCACTTCGCTGCGGTTGGCGTGGGTGATGGTTTCGCCTTGCGCGATCTTGGTCAGTTTGCCTACCATGACGGCGAGCACCACGAGTCCGATGCGCTGCGAGGCGGCTTCGTCCAGCGCATAGCGCAGGAAGTCGCCCATCTGGACGAAGCAAGCCGAAGGAAGCTCGGGACGTTCGGCGCGCAGCGTGGCGATGGCAAAGGTCTCCGTGCGGCCGCCGGTAGTCAGCGCGACTACCTCGTGCCCGGTGGTCGCCGCCACCTGCA
The DNA here is from genome assembly GCA_946482635.1 of uncultured Duganella sp. Next base: position 26,085 of record CAMLSG010000007.1, on the reverse strand, counting down.
CGCCCTGCACTACGCTGGCACGCCAGGCTGCCGTCGAATACGGCCTGACGATGCCGGTGGTGCCGAGGATGCTGATGCCGCCCAGGATACCCAGGCGGGCGTTGGTGGTCTTCTTGGCCATCACTTGCCCATCCGGCACGCTGATGGTGACTTCGATGCCGTGTTCCTGCAGCAGGGCGGGTGCGGCTTCGCGCAGGTTGTCGGCGATGTTACGGCGCGGCACCGGGTTGATCGCCGGTCCGCCTACCTCCAGCCCGAGGCCGGGCATAGTTACTGTGCCGACCCCATCGCCCGCCACGTACTGCACGTCGCCGGCGCGGCCGGGCAGCAGGCGCAGGTCGACCGTCAGGTGGGCGCCGTCGGTGCAATCGGGGTCATCGCCCGCGAACTTGACCACCATGGCGTGCGCGGCTTGCGCGCTGCAGCCGCCGTCGTGCACGGCAAAGCGCACCCGGTTGCCGTTCGGCAGCAGGCTTTCGATTTCTTCCGGCACCCGGCCTGTTGCCAGGCCAAGCACCGCTGCGCGCGCCGCTGCGGCCGCACAGGCACCGGTCGTGAAGCCGGTGCGTGTGCCGCGTTCGGCCGCTGCTTTTTCCTTCATGCCTGCCCTGCCTTCTGCTTTGACTCCGCCAGTGCCAGCAGGGCGTGCAGGGCTGCAACCACCAGCGTCGAGCCGCCCTTGCGGCCGCGAATGACGATCCACGGCACCTCGGCCACTTCCGCCATCAAGTCCTTGGATTCGGCGGCGGAGACAAAACCAACCGGCATGCCAACCACCAGCGCAGGGCGCACGCCTTCTTCGCGAATCAGGCGTACCAGCTCGATCAGCGCGGTCGGCGCGTTGCCGATGCCGACGATGGCGCCCTCCAGCAGGCCAAGCCGGTGCGCCTTGCGCATGGCTTGTACGGCGCGCGTTGTGTCTTCGACTTTGGCGGTTTCGATAACGTCGGCATCGCTGATGAACTGGTGCGTCTTCATGCCGAAGTGCGCGAGGCGCGGTTGCGACAGGCCGGAGCAGATCATTTCAACGTCGGCGACGACGGGCGTCGAGCCGGCCAGCATGGCGGAGATGCCGGCCCGCACTGCAGCCGGATGGAAGTCGGTCAGGCCGTTGAAGTCGAAGTCCGCGTTGGCGTGGATCATGCGCCGCACGATTGGCCATTGCGATTCGGTATAGGTATGTGAGCCGACTTCAGCGTCGATGATGGCGAAGCTGTCATGCTCAATCACCTGGCCGGCGCGTGTCAGTTGTTCGGTGACGGTGTTGATAGTGCTCATGCTGGCTGCGCCTCGGCGTGATCGTGTGTGTGTGCATGGGAGTGACCGTGGCCATGGTCATGCGCAATCTCTCGGTAGGTGCAGCCGTCGCAAGGCAGGCGGCTGTCCGGCACGCCAGCGCGCAAATCTTCCACGCGCTGGTCTATCAGTTCGAAGATCTCGGCCTCGAACCCGAAATGCTCGGTGCAGGCAAAGCGCGTTTGCGGGTACTGGCCGCGCAGGTGTTCGACCTGGCGGTGGATGCGCTGCATCAGCGTGCCGGTGTAGAGGTAGTACGGCAGCACCACGACCTGGCGCATGCCCAGCATCACCTGGCGCTGCACGACTTTTTCCAGGCGCGGCCAGGTAATGCCGGTGAAAGCCAGGTCCACAAGTTCGTGATCGCCCTCTTCCAGCAGCCAGCGCGCCATCTTGGCCATCTCGCCGTTGGCGCCGCGGTCGGAAGAGCCGCGTCCCAGCAGCACGACGCCGGTGGTGGTCGGATCGGGCATGTCGAGCGTGCCCATGGCCTTGCGCAGGCGGCGCTTGAGGATGGCCAGCACCGGGTCGCAGGCGGTCAGGTGCGGCGCCAGCAGGAATTCCGTCTGCGGACGGGCAATGCGCGCACCCTCGATGGCCTCTGGGATCTCCATCTTGACGTGGCCGGCGGCATTCAGGATCAGCGGCACCACCAGCACGCGGCGCGAACTGGCGGCAACGTCCAGCAGGCTGGCATTCAGCTCCGGTGGCGCGAATTCGATGAAGCACAATTCGATGCGCCAGCCCGGCCGGCGCGCGCGCCACATGTCCACGAATTCACGGATTTCCTGGTTGCCCGACTCCTCGCGGGAGCCGTGGCCGACGACGAGGATGGTATCGCTCGCTGCTGCAATCGCTGGCATCATGATGGATTGGTTCATGCGCTGGCCTTTCTGAAACGGTGGGTAAAGGTTGGGTCGTACAATTTGGAGCGCACCAGGGTTTCCCAGTGCAGGGCGCCCAGCGTGGGGCTGGCGACGATCATGGCCTGGCTGGCTACGCCGGCTTCGCGGCAGCGCTGCTTGATGTCGGCCAGTGTCCCGCGCAGGATCTTCTCCTCGCCGGGCCAACTGGCCTTGTGCACGACCAGCATTGGCGCGTCCTCCGGCCAACCGGCTGCACGCAGGGCCGCTTCGACCTTGTACATCAGGGTGATCGACAGGAAGATGCACAGCGTGGTGCGGTGCGCAGCCAGGCTGGCCAGGTCTTCGCCTTCCGGCATCGGCGTGCGGCCTTCGACGCGGGTAAAGATCACGCTTTGCGTCACCTCGGGCAAGGTCATCGATTCGCCGGCGGCTGCCATCGACGCCATGGCCGACGAAACGCCGGGCACCACGGCCCATTCAATGCCTTCCGCAACCAGCGGACGCGCCATTTCAATCAGGGCGCCGTACAGGCCGGGATCGCCGGTCTGCAGCCTTACCACGGTAGCGTGGGTGCGCGTTTGCTCGATCAGCCAGGCCGTCATTTCCTCCAGCGTCATGTCTTTCGAATCGCGGACGACGCAGCCAGGCGGCGCGTAGAGCGTTGCGGCGCGGTCGACCAGCGAGCCGGCGAACAGCACGGCGCCAGCTTGTGCCAGCAGCTTTTGTCCCTTTACGGTGATCAGTTCGGGGTCGCCGGGGCCGGCGCCGACGAACCAGACTTTGCCAGCTGTCATATCAGTATTTCTCCTCGGTGTTTGTCGACAGGCTGCGCGCGCAGCTCGGCCAGCAAGGCCTCCACGCTGCGCGGTGCGGCGTCGGCGGCAAGCAGGCCGTGCCGGGCCAGTTCGGCATGCAATGCCAGCGCTTGCGGCAAGCGCTGGCCTGCGGCGCGCAATGCTTCGCGTTGCGCATATAGGTCCTGCGCAGGAGTGGAAGCAATGCAACGGCCTGCGGCCATCAAATGGATTTCGTCGGACCAGCGATAGGCAAAGTCGACGTCGTGCGTGGACAGGACGATTGTTACGCCGCGTGCGGCCAGTCGGTCGAGCAAGACCTCCAGCTCGGCCTGCATCGGTGCATCCAGGCCTGCCATTGGCTCGTCGAGCAGCAAGACCTGAGGTTCCATGGCCAGCACTCCGGCAATGCAGACGCGCTTCTTCTGGCCAAAGCTCAGTTTGTGCACTGGGCGGCGGCCGAACGCGCCCAGCCCCACCGCATCAAGCGCTGTGGCCACGCGGCAGCGCACCGTAGCCTCGTCCAAACCGAGATTAAGCGGGCCGAATGCGACGTCCTCTTCGACCAGGGCCGAAATCAGTTGCCGCTCCGGGTTCTGGAATACCAGGCCCACCTGGCTTCGCAACGCTGTCAGGCCGTGGCGGCTGTAGTCATAGGGCCGGCCGTGCCAGCGCAGGCTGCCGGCCGTCGGACGCAGCAGGCCGTTCAGGTGCAGCAGCAGCGTGGTCTTGCCTGCACCATTGGCGCCCAGCAGCGCGTGGCGCCGGCCCTGCTCCAGCGAGAGCGTGCATCTGTGCAGGCCGGAACTGCCGTCGGCAAATGCGTGTTCCACCGAGTCCAGTTCAATCAACAGTGTCATAGGCGGTCCCGCAAGGAAAATCCCAGCATCAACCCGCTCGCCAGCAGGGATAACGCAATCTGGCGCCGCGCGTTGGGGTACAAAACGGGCAGGAAGCGCAGCCCGCCCTGGCTGACGCGCGCATCGGCCGCCATCTGCAGGGCCGAAGCACGCTGCCACACCTGTATCGCCATCTGTCCCGCAAGAAGGCCTGTTGAGCGCCAGCGCGCGCGCAAGCCGCGATGACCGAGCCGCGCGGCCTGTGCAGTGCTGCCTTCATCCCATGCCTGGCGCAGGACGAACAACATGCGGTAGCACAGCGCCATCAGGTCGAGCAGCAGCTCGGGTACGCGCACACGGCGCATCAACGCCAGCAGGTCGGGCATGGGCGTGGTCAGCACGAGGCCGAGTACCGCTGTCAGTGTGGCGAACGAGCGTAGAGCGATGTGTGTGACATCGGGAAGCATCTCGGGTGACCACTGCCAGCCGCCAGCGCTGGAGGGCGTGACCAGCATCGTCAGGCAGGACAGCAGAAGGAAGCCAAGCGGTGCGACGGCCAGCGCCAGATAGGTCTGCACCGGCACGCGCGCGCCGGCCAACGTGGCGAACATGGACAGTAGCGTGAGCCCGGCCAGCGTATCCGCGCTGCTGGCAAGCCAGGCAGCGGCGATGCCGCTCAGGGCAAATAAGGCCTTCGCACCCGGCGCCACGGCATGCCAGCGGCACTTGTAGGCGGCAGCATCAATCCGCATTGGCATCCCGTTCGGGCGCATGCTTGCGTTCGCGCTCGCGCGCCACTGACATGCCGAGCCAGAAGCCGATCACGCCGGCGCCAAGCGCCGCCTGCAGCGCGAACAGCAGCGACGCGATTTCTCCGCTGGGCGGCTCGAACAGCGGGGCAAACCACGGCTTGTAGTTCGGTGCGATCGTGCCGATCGCCTGTTGCGCGTGCGCGTCCGCGCCACTGAATGCCGCAGGCGCCGCGCTGCCCGGCTTCGCCGGCGGTGCAGCCGCAAACCAAAGCGGCAGCACGGTCAGCAGGATGATGGCTGCCCATGTCAAACCGGTGCGCGCCTTCATGCTGCTTTCCCTTTCGCCAGTGCCATCACTGGTAGCAAGCGCAGCTCGTGCTCGTTGAAGCGCGCCATCGCATTCACCACCAGAACGGTCAGCAAGCCTTCGCTGACAGCGATCGGCAGTTGCGTCAGCGCGAAAATGCCGGCGAACTTGGAGAATGAAGCACTGAAGCCGCCAACCGGGTCGGGAAATGCCCAGGCCAGCTGGCCGGAGGTGGTCAGGTAAGTCGCCAGGTCGCCGAGGCAAGCCGCCATGAACACCGCCGCGGAGCGCGACAGGCCAAGTGCGGCCAGCGCACGAAACACGCCATACGAAACAAACGGGCCGACGACCGCCATGGAAAATACATTGGCGCCAAGCGTAGTTACGCCGCCGTGCGCCAGCAGCAAGGCCTGGAACAGCAGCACGACAAAGCCCACTGGCACCATTGCGGCAGGACCAAACAGCAGGGCGCCAAGCCCGACGCCGGTCGGATGCGAGCAGCTGCCGGTTACGGACGGCAGCTTCAGCGCAGACAGGAGGAACGCAAAGGCCGACGCAACGCTAAGCAGCATGCGCCGCTCGGGGTGCGCCTGCAAGCTGCGCGCCATGCTGCGCAAGCCCCAGGCCAGGAAAGGAATGGATACGGCTGCCCAGCCAAGCGCGTGCGCGGGCGGCAGGAAACCTTCCATGATGTGCATTCGAAACCTCCCGTCGAATGGTCAATGGGAGCACCACCAGGGAGAATCGGGAGACGGTCGACAGGGGGCAGGCGGACAAGACGCAGGAAGCCGGTCGACAGCGGCTTCCCTTCACCCCGGAGAATAGTGCTGGCAGCATCGGGCCGGTATTCTGGCTCGCCTTCATCCTCCTCCGGGCCTTCCCGCGCGCTGCGCAGTGGCGTGTTTCCGGATTCGTCAGGCTTACAGCAGCGGGGGCTGCACCGGAATGGCTGCACATGGCAGCGTCACCGGTTTCCCGTTTAACGCGCATCCAGGACAGGACGCGCGCACCCAATTGCCGAATAGTACATTAAAGAACTCTCGCGTGGCAAACGCCTGCCACCTCGGTCAGGAAGGCGGCCATTGCCTGTACGCGCAGGCTCGCTTTCAGGTCGCGGTGACAGACCAGCCACAGGTCGCGCGACACTGGTGCGGCCTGTCGCGGCGTGCGCAGGAGCGCCGGTTCGGCATCGCCGATGAAACAAGGGAGCATGGCGGCGCCCACGCCGGCGCGGGCCGCAGCGATCTGCGTGGGCAGGCTATTGCACGCCAGGACCGGGGGTACGCCGTCGAACGCGGCACGCAGCGATGCCGCCATCGGCAGGCCGTCCCAGGCGCCGTCCCAGCTTATGTAGTCGTCGCGGTCATGCTGAACCCCGGCTGCACTGTAAAGGGCGAAATCGAGCTTGCCGATACGCTTTGCGATGTAGTCGCCGGCGCCATCGTCCGGCGCCGCCATGCGCAGCGCCAGGTCGGCTTCGCGCCGCGACAGGTTGACCGCACCCATGGCGATGTCGAGCTCCACCCTCAGCGCCGGATGCAGGGTACGCAGTGCCGCAAGCCTGGGCGCCACCAGGTATTGCGCCAGCATTTCAGTGGTCGCCAGCCGCACCACGCCGGACACTTCCTGCGGCGCCGGCCGGTGCGCAGCATGCGCCGCGACAGCCATGGCCTGCTCCACCTGCCCGGCCTGCGCCAGCAATTCATTGCCCTCATCGGTCAGTGCATAACCGCTTTGCTGGCGCAAAAACAGCTTTCGGCCGGTGCGGCGCTCCAGCGCATCGATGTGGCGCGAGACCGTGGATGCACTGGTGCCGAGTACCGCGGCAGCGCCGCTAAGGCCGCCGCTACGTGCAACCGCGAAGAAGAATTTCAGCTCATTCCAGTCAAAGGAAAGATTTTTCATTATCGGAAAACCGTTTTCTGAAATCGTCAAACTACGTCCAAATCTGGAAATCTATACTAACTCCAATTTCAACTTCCGGAGCCAAGCCATGACCGTCCTGTATGGAGAATCCGCCGGCATCGCCGTAATCGCATTGAATCGCCCCGAAGCGCTGAACGCCCTTGACCTCCCGACCTTGCAGCGCCTGGAGGAACTGCTGGAGATGGCAGCAGCCAGCACCGTAGCCGGCGCCGTGATCCTGACGGGCACCGGTTCCAGAGCCTTCTGTGCCGGCGCCGACATCAAGTACCTGAGCCAGGCCACCCCGCTGGAAGTGCGCGAGTTCGCCCGCCTTGCGGTCCGCGTCACCCACCGCATCGAGAACCTGGGCAAGGTCGTGGTGGCAGCCCTGAACGGGCACGCTTTGGGCGGCGGGCTGGAGTTGGCCGAAGCATGCATGATCCGCATCGCAACCAGCCATGCAAAACTTGGCCATCCCGAGGTGCGGATCGGCGCCGTTGCCGGCTTTGGCGGCACCACGCGCCTGGCGCGGCTGGTGGGGAAAGGCCGCGCGGCGGAAATGCTGCTGCGGGGCCGCGCCATCGATGCGGAAGAAGCCCTGCGAATCGGCCTGGTGCAGCAAGTTACCGCTGCCGGCGAATTGACGGATGCTGCGCGCTCCCTGCTATATGACATCCTCGGCCAGTCGCCGGATGCCGTGCGCCTGACGTGGGAGGCACTGCACCGCGGCCTGAACATGACGCTGGAAGAGTCGGCAAGCTTGGGAGCCGACTATTTCGGCCTCGCAGCTGCGACGGAAAACTTCCGCATCGGCACCGATGCTTTCATTAAAAAAGTCACGTCCGACTTCACTCACCAAAGGGTTAAAGAAAACCGACAAACCCGCGCACAATAGGTTTTGCTCATCCATTTCTAGCTATACTGCACCCTCAAGGAAATTTCCGAGGGGCAACAATGGACGACACAATCGAGAATAATGAGGGCGCGCTAAAGCTCTCAGCGACCCTGGCCGCGGCAACCCTGCTGACTGCCTGTGGCGGCGGCGGCAGTGAAAGCACGGGCAGCGAAGGCGGCACCACCTCGCCGGTACCACCGACCCAGGTCGAATCGATTGCAGGCGCCCAGGCCGCACGTTTCCTCGCCCAGGCTTCGATGGGCGCAACGCATGAACAGATGTCCCGGGTCCAGGCGCTCGGCTACAGCAAGTGGCTGGACGAGCAAATGGCTATGCCGGCTTCGCAATCGCGCTGGGACTGGCTGATGGCGAAAGGCTTCAACGCCATTGAGAACAAGAACAGCCAGGCCGGCATCGATGCGGCACTGTGGGTCAAGCTGATCGCGTCCCCGGATACCCTGCGCCAGCGCGTAACGCTGGCACTGTCCGAGATCGTCGTGGCTTCGCTGGACGGCTTCACCGGTGCCTGGCGCGCCTTCACCGGCGCCGCCTACATGGACATCCTGGAGGCCAACGCCTTCGGCAACTATCGCACCTTGCTGCAGCAGGTCACGCTGTCGACCTCCATGGGCGAATACCTGACCTATCGCGGCAACGCCAAGGCCAATCCGAAAACCGGCTCCATGCCGGACGAGAACTATGCCCGCGAGATCCTGCAGCTCTTCACCATCGGCCTGCTGAAACTGAACCCGGACGGCACCGCGACCGAACAGGAAACCTATACGCAAGCCGATATTTCCGGCTTGGCCCGTGTGTTCACCGGCTGGGACTCGGACCTGGCAGGCGGCACCAACGACACGCCCGATTACCGCAAGCGCCCGATGGTCCAGGTTGGAACCAAATATGAGCCGGGCGAGAAGACCTTCCTCGGCACCACGATCAACAGTGGCATCGACGCCGCAACGGCCCTGAACAAGGCGCTCGACGCGATATTCGCGCACCCGAACGTGGCGCCATTCGTATCGAAGCAGCTGATCCAGCGCCTGGTGACCAGCAATCCTGCGAAGGAGTATGTGGCGCGTGTGGCCGCCGTGTTCAACAACAACGGCAGCGGCGTCAAGGGCGACCTGAAAGCGGTCATCAAAGCGATCCTGCTGGACCCGGAAGCACGTTCCGCCTCGAACCTGACGAACGCAGGCTTCGGCAAGGTACGCGAACCAATCCTGCGTTTCACTGCGTGGGCACGCGCCTACAACGCCACCTCGCCGAGCGATGCCTGGGCTATCGGCAATACCAGCGAGCCCTCGTCCCGCCTCGGACAAAGCCCACTGCGTTCGCCGAGTGTGTTCAACTTCTTCCGCCCCGGCTACGTGCCGCCGGCGCTGGGTGTGGTTGCACCCGAGTTCCAGATCGTGAACGAAACCAGCGTGGTCGGCTATGCCAACTACATGCAAACCGCGATCAGCAAAGGCATCGGCGACGTCAAGGCCGATTATTCGACCCTGCTGCCGCTGGCCGACAACGTGCCGGGCCTGGTCGACGAGATCAACCTGGTCCTGGCCGCCGGCCAGTTGAGCGCGGATACCGTGACCCTGATCCGCAACGCTGTCACCAGCATGGCGACCGGCACCGACGCCGCGCGCGCCAACCGCGTCTATGCGGCGCTCACGCTGGTCATGGCATCCCCTGAATTCATCGTACAGAAGTAAAGGCCACCACCATGACTAATCAAGCTTCGCGCCGCGCCTTCCTCAAGCGCGCATCGGCACTCGGCGTGGCAGGCGTGGCGGCGCCCTGGGCCATCAACCTGATGTCGATCGCCGAGGCGGCGGCAGCCACCGCAAGCGACTACAAGGCGCTGGTCTGCGTCTTCCTGTATGGCGGCAACGACTATGCGAACACCGTCATCCCGTACGACAGCACCAACTACACGCTGTACCAGGGACTGCGCCCAACCATCGCCTACGCCCGCGAGGCACTGGCCGCAACAGCCCTGGCGCCATCCGTCCCGGTGCTGGATTCGGTCGGTTCGGCGCGCGAGTTTGCGCTGGCGCCGGCGCTCGCGCCCCTGGTCCCGATCTTCAACAACGGCCAGCTTGGCGTCATGTTGAACGTCGGCCCGCTGGTCCAGCCAACCACGAAGGCGCAGTACCAGGCCAAGTCAGTGCCGCTGCCGCCAAAGCTGTTCTCTCATAACGACCAGCAATCGATCTGGCAATCGTCCGCGCCCGAAGGCTCGCGCACGGGCTGGGGCGGCCGCCTGGGCGACCTGTTCGAATCGGGCAACGGCAATGCCACCTTCACCTGCGTCAACGTCTCCGGCAACGCGGTCTACATGGCCGGCAAGACGGCAGTGCAGTACCAGGTGTCGGCCAACGGCTCGATGCAGTTCAACGGCCTGAAGTCGCCGCTGTTCGGCTCCGCCACCGCCACCGAAGCCCTGCGTACCCTGATCACCCAGCAGCGCACGCACGCGCTGGAGAACGAGTACAACCGGGTCACCCGCCGTTCGGTGGATGCCAATGCGGCGCTCACCACCGCCCTGGCCAGCGCGCCAGCACTGCAGACGGTATTCCCGGCATCGAATTCCTTGGGCGACCAGTTGAAGATGGTCGCGCGCATGATCTCCGCCAGCGGCAGCCTGGGCGCCAAACGCCAGGTGTTCTTTGTCTCGATGGGGGGCTTCGACACCCACGACAACCTGGCCACCGTCCACCCGGGCCTGATGGCCAAGCTGGGCGACGCCATGGCGGCCTTCTACCAGGCGACGGTTGAACTGGGCGTTGCCGACAAGGTGACGACGTTCACTGCTTCCGACTTCGGCCGCACGCTGGTCGCCAATAACGACGGTTCCGACCATGGCTGGGGCAGCATGCACTTCATGATGGGCGGCGCCGTCAAGGGCAAGCGCTTCTACGGCACAGCGCCGGTCGTCGCCAACAATGGTCCCGACGACGTTGGCCAGGGCCGCCTGCTGCCAAGCACCTCGGTCGACCAGTACGCGGCCACGATGGGCAAATGGCTTGGCGCCAGCGACAGCCAACTGCTGGAGCTGCTGCCGAACCTGTCCAACTACACCACGCGCGATCTCGGCTTCCTGTGATGCCTCTGGTCCGATTGAATCGGATCACATGGTAAAGTAGCGGCGTTGAACCAACGCCACTACTTACCATGAGCAAAGCTAAGCCGGCACCCAAGCCGCAAGACCTGAAACTTGCGGACTTCCTGTGCTTCGCCATCTATTCGGCCAACCTCACCTTCGGCAAGGCCTACAAGCCGATCCTGGACATGCTGGGCCTGACCTACACCCAGTACATCACCGTCATCGCGCTGTACGAGGAGTCCGGCCAGACAGTCAGCGCCCTGGGCGACAAACTGTTCCTGGAGTCGAATACCCTGACGCCCATCCTCAAAAAGCTGGAAGCCCTGGGTTATGTGACGCGCCAGCGAAGCGCTGCAGACGAACGCCAGGTGCTGGTCAGCCTGACCGAAGAAGGCCGCGCATTGCGCGAGCGCGCTTTCAGCGCAGACCTGTCGGACGCTTGCGGCCTGACTGGCGACGAATTCGCCGAGACACGCGACGCAGTTCTCAAGCTGCGCAACAACCTGGCGAAGTCCCTTAATCGATAGAGCGGACAGGACGCAGCACTGTCACTTCCACAGGGGGCAAAGGCTCTCCGCTTTAGTGGTGTATGCGTCGGCGCCCTGGATCGTGTGCACAAGCTTGTAGTAATCCCATGGGTATTTTGACTCTGCAGGCTTCTTCACTTGCAGCAGGTACATGTCATGAACCATCCTGCCGTCGGGACGTACTTTGCCTTTTGGTGCAAACATATCGCTGATTTCCGTGCTTTTAAGGTACGCGACCACCTTTTCCGAAGCGTCCGATCCAACCGATTTCACAGCTCGAAGATACTGCCACACAGCAGAATAATCACCGGCCTGCAGCATGGTCGGCATGCGCTTCATCTTTGCGAAATAGCGACGCGCCCATGCGCGGCTTTCCGGCGTCAGGTCCCAGTACCAGCCGTCGGTGACGAACATATCTTGCGTCAGCTTGAGGCCCAGGGAATGAATGTCCGTGATGAATATGGACATGCCCGCGAGCTTCATGGATTTGGCAATCCCGAACTCGTTGGCTGCCTTGATGGCGTTGATCGTGTCATTCCCGGCGCTGATCAAGCCCAGGATCTGGGCGCCGGATGCCTGCGCCTGCAGCAGGTAGGAGGAAAAGTCCGGCGTGGCGAGCGGAAACTTGATGCTGCCGAGGACTTTGCCACCGGCCCCTTCGACAACGGCAGTGGCATCCTTTTGCATCTGTGATCCGTAGGCGTAATCGACGGCCAACAGGAACCAGCTCTTCCCACCCTGTTTGACGAGGGCCGAACCGGTTCCGCGTGCCAGGGCCACCGTATCGAATACATAATGAATGGTGTAAGGCGAGCACTCCTCATTGGTAAGGCGCACGCTGCCGCTGCCGACCGCAAAATACGTGCGCTGCTTCTCAGCGGCGACCTTGGCAATGGCCAGGTTGACGCCAGAATTCGTGCCACCGATAAGCATGTCCACGCCATTCCGGTCGAACCACTCGCGAGCCTTGATCGCAGCGATATCGGGCTTGTTCTGATGGTCCGCGACCAGCAATTCGATCGGCTTTCCATGGAGCGACCCACCGAAATCGGCGATTGCCATGCGAATCGCTTCGACCCCGCCAGGGCCATCAATATCAGAATACACCCCTGAGAGATCGGTCAGGAATCCGATCCGGATCGCATCGTCTGAAATCTGCGCCAAGGCCTGAAGTGGAGCCAGCAGTCCAGTGTATGCGGCAAGTGAGGCCGCTCGCCTGATCAGCGCCTGGTTCACGCGCACCCCACGACCATAGTTGCAGTCTCACGTGCAAAAGCCAGTGGCGTGAGTCCGGAAAACAGCCGGAACCGCCTTGTGAAATAGCTTTGGTCGTCGTAGCCGACCAGGGCGGCGACGCGCGATAGCGGCCAGGTGCCGCGGCGTATCAGGTCCTGTGCACGCTGCATGCGGGCTTGTTCGAGGTAGGCCATGGCAGTCATGCCCGCACTCGCGCGGAACATGCGTGCGAAATGAAACCGGCTGACATTGGCAATATTGGCAAGAGTTTCCAGGTCGATCCGCTCGTGCAGATGGGACTCGATGTAATCGCGGACGCGTTGCAAGGCTGCGGGGTGCAAACCGGCCGGGAGCCGCTGTGGCTTGCGTTGTTCGGCATTGAACCGCAATACCAGGTGGCTTGCCAGCGCATGCGACAGCGCCTGGGTGATGTACTCCTGTGCGGGATGGCTGGGAGTGCGAAGTTCGTCCAGCAAAAGCAGGCCAATGCGCTCGATGAATGGTTCGCGCCCGCCGAAGCAGTTCATCAATTCAGGCCGGGCTGGCGGCGAGTTGACGGTCGCTTCCGCTGCTTCGACCAGGAGGCGTGGCGGGATTCGGGTGACCAGGATCGCACCCGGTTTGTCCCATGACCAGCTCGACTCCATGCCGCGCGGATGCAAGGTGACGTTGCCGCTGGTGACCGTCGCAGTGTGGGTTTTGCCATCCCGGGTCTGGCTCAGGCGAACTATGCCCGAGGTCCGCATGGCGATCACGTCATGGTCCAGCTCAGGGGAGTCGACGCGGCCGCCAGACTGCCAGTCATGCCAATTGATGACGACGCCACCCCAGCATGGACGGTCGACACTCGTGGCTGTTGGCGCCGGCAAAGGCGCGGCAAGGCGGTCAGGCATATCCATTTTCGAACGTGCAGTGCAGCAGAAAATGCAGCAAGAAAATACCAAAAGTTGGCAAGGAATTACCACGCCCTAAAGAGCGATTAAAAGACAATTATAGACACTTCTTAACTAAAACTCAGAAAAGCCCGGGGGACATATGAGTTATGTAATTAGCGTGAACGGCAAGAGCCATTCGGTCGACGTCGATGGCGACACGCCATTGCTGTGGGTCCTGCGTGATGTGCTGCAAATGACCGGGACGAAATTCGGCTGCGGCATGGCGCTGTGCGGCGCCTGCACCGTACATCTCGACGGCCAACCGATCCGGTCCTGCAGCACGCCGGTTGAGAGTATCGGCAAGGGCCGGATTACCACGATCGAGGCAGTTGGCGCGTCCCCTGTCGGGAAGCGCGTGCAGCATGCATGGGTCGCGCACGAGGTCCCTCAGTGCGGTTACTGCCAGTCCGGCCAGATCATGAGTGCAACGGCGCTCCTGGCAAGTAACGCCAACCCTTCCGATTCCGATATTGAACAGGCAATGGCGGGCAATATCTGCCGCTGCGGTACCTACACACGCATCCGTGCCGCCATCAAGACCGCCGCTTCCCAAGGCGCCAACCTGAAAGGCTGACCATGGACCATTCCAACGTTGATACCAGCCGCCGCAACTTCCTGAAAGTCAGCGCCGGCACGGCAGGCAGCATGGTATTGTCGTTCTGGCTCGCTCCGGTCCAGGCAGCCGTCGCCTCCTCGACCAGTTTCAGCCCCAATGCGTTCATCAGGATCGATCGCAAGGGAATCGTGACGATGGTGATGCCTTTTGTCGAAATGGGGCAAGGAACCTATACCGCTATTCCGATGCTGATTGCGGAAGAACTGGAAGTCGATATCGGCAAGGTCAAGCTTGAGCATGCGCCGGCGAACGAAAAGCTTTACGGTCATCCGCTGTTTGGCGTGCAATTGACTGGTGCATCAAGCAGCATGCGCGGCGCCTGGCTCCCCATGCGCAAGGCTGGAGCCACGGCGCGCACGATGTTGGTGGCGGCTGCCGCCGATAGTTGGAAAGTGCCCGCCGACAGCTGCAAGGCAGCCCATGGCGAAGTGGTCCACGTGCCAAGCGGCCGAAAGCTGTCCTATGGCACCCTTGCGTCGAGGGCGGCCAGCCTTCCAGTGCCGCAGGAGGTAAAACTGAAGCCGAATGCCGCATTCAAGCTGATCGGCACCTCGGCCAAACGCCTTGATATCGCGGACAAAGTGAATGGCAGCGCCAAGTTTGGCATTGATGCCCAGGTACCGGGCATGAAGATCGCTGCAGTTGCTGCCTGCCCGGTATTCGGCGGCAAGCTCGCAGCGGTCGACGCCAGCCAGGCCATGAAAGTCAAAGGCGTGCGCAAAGTGGTGAAGCTCGATGATGCGGTCGCGGTCATCGCCGACCACAATGGCGCCGCGCGCAAGGGCCTGGCGGCACTGGCAATCACCTGGGATGACGGTCCGAACGCGGAATTCTCTACCGCGTTGTGGGAACGGCAGCTCGAGGAGGCGGCTGCGAAGAAGGGGCTGGTGGCCGTCAACGAGGGCAATTTCACCCAACTGGCCGGCTCCGGTGCAAAGACGATGCAGGCCGTCTATTTTGCGCCCTTCCTCGCCCATGCAACGATGGAACCAATGAATTGCACGGCACATGTCCACAAGGATGGCGTCGAAATCTGGACGGGAACGCAGGCGCCAGGCCGTGCGCAAGGGTTCGTCGCAAAAGCGCTCGGCCTCGATCCTGCAAAGGTCAGGATCAACAACTTCCTGCTGGGTGGCGGATTCGGACGCCGCCTGGAAGTCGACTATATCGTGCAGGCGGCGTTGATTGCGCAAAAAGCAGGCATCCCGGTCAAAGTGATCTGGAGCCGCGAAGAAGATATGCAGCACGATTATTACCGGCCCTTTTACCGCGACGAACTTGCGGCCGTCCTCGACAGCAAGGGCACCCCGCTCGGGTTCAGCCACCGCTTCGTTGGTTCCGCAGTCGAAGCGCGATATGCGCCGGCCTGGATGGCCAACGGCATCGATACCGACGCCATCGATGCGGCCCAGAGTCCATATGATTTCGTCCACAGGTATGTGGAGTTCGGCGCCCTTGAATCGCCGGTGCCCACCGGGTTCTGGCGGGGCGTGGGACCAACGCACAACACCTTTGTCATTGAGAGTTTTATCGACGAACTGGCGGCGTCAGCCAATGCCGATCCGCTTGCCTACCGGCGTGCAATGCTTCACAAGAACCCACGTGCGCTGGCTGTGCTGAATATGGCTGCCGAAAAGGCCGGCTGGGGCAAAAAAATGGATCCGGGCAGTGGCATGGGCATTTCGCTGGCTACGGCCTGGGAAAGTTTTGCGGCCAGCGTTGTCGAATGTACTGTCGACAAGGATGGGCAAGTGGTGGTCAAGCGCGTGACCACTGCTGTGGATTGCGGACAGCCGATCAATCCGAAAGGAATCGTGGCACAAATGGAAGGCGGCCATATCTTTGGCCTGACGGCTGCCCTGTATGGAAAACTCACTGTGGAAAAAGGGCGAGTTATCCAGAGCAATTTCCATGACTATCCAATGTTGCGTATCAACGAAGTGCCGGCGATGGAGATTCATGTTGTCAACAGCCCGGAGTCGCCTGGAGGCACTGGCGAAATCGGCACCGCGGTCATCGCGCCTGCCTTGACCAATGCGGTGTTTGCAGCGACAGGCAAGCGTGTACGGCGTCTTCCCCTGGAGGCGGAAATTTTCAAACAAGGAGCAACCTCATGAAATACCTGGCCCAATCTTCCGTTCTGATGATGCTTGCGCTCGCAAGCCAGCTCTCGCACGCAAGCCCGGAACTGGCAAAAGCTAAAAACTGCATGGCTTGCCATGCGCCGGCAACCAAGCTGGTCGGACCTTCGTTCAAGGACATCGCCGCAAAATACGCGAGCGATGCCGGAGCCGAAAACAAGCTGGTTGCGAAGGTCCAGAAAGGTAGTACGGGCGCGTGGGGGCCAATCCCGATGCCTGCCAACCCGCAGGTCAACGAGGCCGATGCACACACGCTGGTTAAATGGATACTGTCGCAAAAATGAGCGAATCCGAAGCTCTCGGCCTGCCGCACGACCTGCGGCGGGCCAACAGCGACCGCGCCGAGCTGTTCAGTGACGGTGTCTATGCCATCATCATTACGCTGCTGGTGATTGAAATCCGGCGTCCGGAGGCTGCGCATGGCGAGCTGGGGGCTGCACTGCTCAGGGTCTGGCCGTCATATGCGGCCTTTGTCCTGGCCTTTCTCTACATTGGGGTGGTCTGGCTGAATCATCATGCCTTGTTCCAGCGGATTCGCTACGTCGATGTGCGGCTGCTGTGGATTAACCTTGGCATCCTCGGCACGTCGGCGCTTCTTCCCTTCCCCACTGGCGTGCTGGCGGAAGCATTCCAGGCAGGCTCCATTCCGGACCAGAAGGCCGCGGTTGTGCTGTATGCCGCAGTGGCCGGTTTGATGTCCGCGGCATGGCTGCCGATCTTTCCTTACTTGCACCGGCATCGTGAACTGGCGCACAGCTTTGTGCCGCCTTCCGATTTTCGCTCACAGTACCGGCGCCCAATCGTCGGCATCGTTTCCTATGCCTTGGCCGGCCTGCTCGGCTGGTTTGTGTCGCCATGGATCGCCGTACTCATCTTCTTTGGCATGGTGATCTACCATGCCTGGACCAGCCAGGGATTGTGCTCAAATGGATAGCCTTGACCTTGAAGTGCTGCGGGCGGCGGCGCAATGGCTGCGTGAAGGGCAGCGCTGTGAGCTGGTAACTGTCATCAAGACGTGGGGCTCTAGCCCGCGCCCGGAAGGCGCAATGATGGCAATTCGAAGCGATGGCCGGGTTGTCGGCTCGGTATCCGGGGGCTGTATCGAAGATGACTTGATCGAGTCGGCCCGCCGCGATGGCGCTATTTCTTCGTTTCCCGTCATCGTCACTTACGGGATAAGCGCTGACCAGGCGCATCGATTCGGCTTGCCGTGCGGGGGCACCGTCCAGCTCGCGATTGAACCACTAGGGGCGGGTAGCCAGGTTGATGAATTGCTGGCGCGCCTGATGCGTCGTGAGCTTGTCGCCCGCCGTCTCGACCTGCATGACGGCACGGTAACGCTCTCCGCCGCAACGGCGGGCATGCAACTGGAACTGGGAGAGCATCAACTGACAACTGTGCACGGGCCGCGCTGGCGCTTGCTGGTGATTGGAGCCGGCCAGTTGTCCCGCTTCCTGGGGCAGGTTGCGCTGGGGCTGGATTACCACGTAACGATCTGCGATCCGCGCGAAGAATATATCGAGGGCTGGACCAGCCTTGGTATTGAGCTTAGCCGGGAAATGCCGGATGACCTCATCCTCGAAATGAAACCTGACCAGAGGACCGCGGTACTGGCGCTGACGCATGATCCTAAGCTCGACGACATGGCGCTTATGGAAGCGCTGCGTTCGGAGGCGTTCTACGTGGGAGCAATTGGTTCGCGTGTGAATAACGCCAGGCGGCGCGAGCGTCTCAAGTTGCTTGACCTTGATCCGGCACAGATTGCGCGCCTGCACGGGCCGGTGGGAATATTCATCGGCAGCAAAACCCCGGCTGAGATCGCCATATCGATCCTGGCGGAGTTGACCGCTGTCCGGAATGGGGTCGTCGTCCCTGACAGTATGACGATTGCGCATGCAAAATCTGCGGCCTGAACGGAACCCCGGGGAAACCTTGTCGGTTCGCTAAACAAGCAGCACCGCCCGATTGATATAAATCGTATGCGATGTAATCGAATCCGCTTGACATCGCAAAATCCGCCGCTATACTCCTGTTCATCGAATGCGACTGCATCGTATGCGATTCAAATTCACGAACTTAATGGAGTTACACATGAGCAAAATCACCAAAGTCCTCGCCACCGGCAAAACCCGCACTACCCCTGTCGATTCCGCCATCTTTTCCGGCAATCCGGAAGGCTTCCTGGACTTCCACCTGACGACGCCAGGCAATCCGGCCGGCCGCGTGCTCGATATCCAGGCGAGCCAGCCGCACCCCCTCGCCGAGCAGTTGTTCGCGGGCGCCTGGTCGGCTTGCTACTCGGGCGCTGTCGGCCTGGCGGCCAAGGAAAAGAAAGTCGCCCTGCCGGAAGGGACCCATGTCGAGATCGAAGTCGACCTTGGCCAGGGCCGCGGTGAATACTTCCTCCAGGCGCGCCTGACCGTGTTCGCTCCTGGCGCCGACCACGCAGCCGTGACCGAGGTCGCCCATCTGGCCGACGCCATTTGTCCGTACTCGAAAGCAGTACGCGGCAACATCGACGTGGTGCTGAACGTCGTTACCGCGTAAGGAAGTACCGGGAAAAGCCTGCGCCAGCCACAGCGCAGGCTATCGCATCGCCACTGTTCCAGCCTCCGGAGCCTGCCAGCCGCCGCCCAGCGCACGGAAGGCCGCAACTGCGGCACGTGCCGATTCCGTCTGCGCCTGCACCCGGGCGTCGGAAGCACGCAGCAGGTTTTCGTCCGCCTGCAGGACTTCGACCAGGCTGACGACGCCTTTCTGGTAGGCCGCGAACGACGCTTCGCGTGCACGGCCAAGCGAGCTGACGCCTTGCTCCAGCACGGCTGCCTGCTCCTCGCGCTTCACCAATGCAGAGAATGCATTTTCGACATCTTCACTCGCATGCAAAGCCGCCAGCCTGTAAGCGGCCAGCATTTCCGCCTCCTGTCCTTTCGCTTGCGCGATCTGCGCATCGACCCGGGCGAAATCGAACAGGCGCCAGCGCAAGCCCAGGATGCCGGCTGCCTGGTTGGCGCCATTGGTGAACAGGTTGCCGCCGGATACCGAGCTGGCGCTGCCAAGCAGCCCGCTCAGGGAAAACTTGGGGTAATACTCGGCAATGGCGACGCCGATCCGAGCATTGGAAGAGGCCAGGCGGCGCTCGGCCACGATCAGGTCGGGCCGGCGGCGCAGCAGTTCACGCGGCGAGCCGCTGGCGGCAATCTGCGGCGCAAGCGGGATGCCGGCCATTTCGGCCAGCTCGGCGTGATGCGTGCCGGGTGGCGACGCAAGCATCACATCCAGCGCATTCAGGGCAGTTTCCAGGCCGGACTCCAGCACCGGGATGGATGCCTGCACCTGGGCCAATGCGCCTTCGGCCTGCCTGAGCTGGAGTTCCGCCGCCAGGCCTTTCCCATATAAGAGATTGATGGTCGCGACGAGATCCTGTTGCGTCTTCACTTGCTTGCGGGCGACATCGAGGCGTGCCTGCAGGCCGCGGACGGTAATGTAGATGTCGGCGGTTTGGGCCGCCACCGCCAACCGCGCCGCCGCCGCCCCGGCTTCCGAAGCCTGGTATTCGGCCAGCGCTGCCTCGCGGCCACGGCGCAAGCCGCCAAACAGGTCGAGTTCCCAGTTCGCGCCAAGATTGACTTCATAGGCATTGCCGTGACGGTCGAAGCCCGGTGCGGAATTGAGTACTCGCCCCAGCGGGGTTTCGACGGACTGATAGGCCCTGGCCGCTTGTCCGCTGATATTCCCTGAAGGCAGCAAGGCAGCATTGGCTGCGCCCAGGCCGGCGCGCGCCTGGGCCACGCGTGCTGCCGCCTGCGCAAGGTCGAGGTTCTGTTCCAGTGCCAGTGCCACGAAGCGGCTCAGTTGTGGATCGCCAAATCCGGTCCACCACTGGGCCAGGTCGGTGCTGGAGGCGGCCTGGCGCTGCTCGACAGCGGCCTGGCCGTGGAATTGTTGCGCCAAAACCGGCTCCGGCCGGGCGTAATCGGGGCCGACGGCGCAGCCCGTTGACAGGGTGGCAACGACGAGCGCCGCCAGGGTTTGTTTGCTTAGCATCGGACATCCCTCACGAAGAATTGATAGTGACCATAATACCAAATGGTCACAAGTTGTCCAATCTTTCTGTTTGGCTTAAACTTGAGCGCATGAAAAATCCACTCACCTCCCCCGCTCCGGCCAGGGGCCCGGCCGACCACGAAGTGCGCGACCAGATCGTTGCCGCAGCCGTTGAACATTTCAGCCACTATGGCTATGCGAAGACCACCGTGTCCGAC
Organism: uncultured Duganella sp.; assembly: GCA_946482635.1. The sequence continues at coordinate 5,608 of CAMLSG010000007.1, read as the reverse complement.
CTGGCCAAGTCGATCGGCTTCTCAAAGGCGTATATCTACAAGTTCTTCGAGTCGAAGCAGGCCATCGGTGAAGTGATCTGCGCCAATTGCATGCAGCAGATCGAAACCGAGGTCAGCGCGGCAATTGCCGAAGCCAGTTCTTCGCCTGAAAAGCTGCGCCGCATGTTCAAGGCCTTTACTGAAGCCAGCCTTCGCCTGCTGTTCAATGAACGCAAGCTTTACGAAATTGCAGCGACAGCCGCAACGGACCGCTGGCAGGTCGTGCTCGACTATGAGCTGCGCATCCAGAAGCTGCTGCGCGAGGTGCTGCAGGAGGGCCGCCAGTCGGGCGACTTCGAGCGCAAGACTCCCCTCGACGAGACTGTGATGGCGATCTACCTGGTGATGCGCCCTTACCTCAACCCACTGCTGCTGCAACATAGCTTTGATTACACGGAAGATGCCCCGGCGCATCTGTCCAGCCTGGTGCTCAGGAGCCTGTCGCCATAAAAAAATAGTTTGTGACCATTGACTAATTTAGTCACCAGACCCATAATGAAAGTCCCGATCACTTTATCCATGGGACTTTCATGCGCCTGCTTCGCTCAACTCCGTCTGCAGTCTTCGCTGCCGTGCTGCCGTTTGCGGTGGTGGCTTGCGGCGAGAAACATCCAACCGATCCCCGTACCGAGGCGCCGCTGGTGCGCGCCGCGGTCGTACAGGGGGTAGCGCCCCTTTCCCGCTCCTACACCGGCGTTGTCGCCGCCCGGGTGCAGAGCGACCTCGGCTTCCGTGTTCCCGGCAAAGTGCTGGAGCGCCTGGTCGACGTTGGCCAAACCGTTAAGCGCGGCCAGCCGCTGATGCGTATCGATCCGGTCGACCTGAAACTGGCAGCTCACGCCCAACAGGAAGCCGTCGCCGCAGCGCGTGCACGGGCAAAACAGGCGGCGGACGACGAGGCCCGCTATCGCGACCTGCGTCCGAGCGGCGCTGTTTCCGCCTCCGCTTATGACCAGGCCAAAGCCGCTGCCGATGCCGCCCGCGCCCAGCTCAGTGCGGCCGAAGCCCAGGCCGATGTCGCCCTGAACGCAAGCCGCTATACCGAACTGGTGGCGGATGGCGACGGCGTCGTGACGGAAACGCTGGCCGAACCCGGCCAGGTGGTCAATGCCGGCCAGGTGGTGGTGCGCCTGGCCCATGCCGGCCGCCGCGAGGCGGTGATCCAGCTGCCGGAAACGGTGCGTCCGGCCGTTGGATCAACCGCCCAGGCAACGCTGTTCGGCAAAGACGGTGTGCGCGTTCCCGCCAAGTTGCGGCAGTTGTCGGATGCGGCGGATCGCCTCACTCGTACTTTCGAAGCACGCTATGTGCTGGAAGGCGAACTGGCCAACGCACCCTTGGGCAGCACGGTAACGATCCACGTGGCCGATGGCCAGCCGGCCGCCCAGGGCGGACTGCAGGTGCCGATCGGCGCCCTGTTCGACGCCGGCAAGGGGCCAGGCGTCTGGATCATCGACGGCAATCCGGCCAAGGTTTCCTGGCGTCCAGTCTCGGTGCAGCGTCTTGAAGACGACCGCGCCAGCATCGACGGCCAGGTCAAGCAAGGCGACCGCATCGTGGCGCTCGGCGCGCACCTGTTGCGCGAAGGCGCCAGCGTGCGGGTCGACACCCAGGGCGCCGGCGCCGCAGCCGAAGGAGCACGTCCGTGAAAACCAGCCGCTTCAACCTGTCCGCCCTCGCGGTACGCGAGCGCTCCGTCACCCTGTTCCTGATTTGCCTGATTTCGCTGGCAGGGGTGATCTCTTTCTTCAAACTGGGCCGGGCCGAAGATCCGGCGTTCACGGTCAAGGTGATGACCATCGTCACAGCCTGGCCCGGCGCCACCGCGCAGGAAATGCAGGACCAGGTAGCGGAAAAGATTGAAAAGCGCTTGCAGGAACTGCGCTGGTACGACCGCAGCGAGACTTATACCCGGCCCGGCCTGGCCTTCACCACCCTGACCCTGCTCGACAGCACCCCACCGTCGGAAGTGAAGGAAGAGTTCTACCAGGCGCGCAAGAAGGTCGGCGACGAGGTCGGCAACCTGCCGCCTGGCGTGATCGGGCCGATGGTCAACGACGAATACGCCGACGTCACCTTCGCCCTGTATGCGCTGAAGGCCAAGGGCGAGCAACAGCGCTTGCTGGTGCGCGACGCCGAATCGCTGCGCCAGCGCCTGTTGCACGTGCCAGGCGTGAAGAAGGTCAACATCGTCGGCGAGCAGCAGGAACGCATCTATATCGAATTCTCCCATGAACGCCTGGCGACGCTCGGCATCGGCCCGCAGGAAGTGTTCGCTGCGCTGAACAGCCAGAACGCTTTGGCCGCTGCTGGCTCCGTCGAGACCAAGGGGCCGCAAGTGTTCATCCGCCTGGACGGTGCTTTCGACACGCTGCAGAAAATCCGCGAGACACCGGTGGTGGCGCAAGGGCGCACGCTGAAGCTGTCTGACATCGCCAAGGTCGAACGTGGCTATGAGGATCCGTCGACCTTCATGATCCGCAATGGCGGCGAACCTGCGCTTCTGCTGGGCATTGTGATGCGCGACGGCTGGAACGGTCTTGACCTGGGCAAGTCGCTGGACAGCGAAGTGGGGGCCATCAACGCCAGCCTGCCGCTGGGCATGAGCCTGGCAAAGGTGACCGACCAGGCAGTCAACATCAGCTCTTCGGTCGACGAATTCATGCTCAAGTTCTTCGCCGCCCTGGTGGTGGTGATGCTGGTGAGCTTTATCAGCATGGGCTGGCGCGTCGGCGTGGTGGTTGCCGCTGCCGTGCCATTGACGCTGGCCATGGTCTTTATCGTGATGGCGGCAACCGGCAAGAACTTCGACCGCATTACCCTGGGCTCGCTGATCCTGGCATTGGGCCTGCTGGTGGACGACGCCATTATCGCCATCGAAATGATGGTGGTGAAGATGGAAGAAGGTTACGACCGTATCGCCGCATCGGCATACGCCTGGAGCCATACGGCCGCGCCGATGCTGTCTGGCACCCTGGTGACGGCCGTCGGCTTCATGCCAAACGGTTTTGCCCGCTCGAGCGCCGGCGAATACACCAGCAATATGTTCTGGATTGTGGGCATTGCCCTGATCGCATCCTGGGTCGTCGCGGTGGTGTTCACCCCGTATATGGGCGTCAAGCTGCTGCCCGATTTCAAAAAGGTCGAGGGCGGCCACGAAGCCATCTACGACACCCCGCGCTATAACCGCTTCCGCGGCTTGCTGGGACGTGTCATCGCCCGCAAGTGGCTGGTGGCCGGCTCGGTCGTGGGCCTGTTCGTGCTTTCGGTGCTTGGCATGGCCGTCGTCAAGAAGCAGTTCTTCCCGATCTCGGACCGTCCGGAAGTACTGGTCGAGGTGCAAATGCCTTATGGCACGTCGATCAACCAGACCAGCGCTGCTACCGCGAAGGTCGAAGCATGGCTGGCCGGGCAAAAGGAAGCAAAGATCGTCACAGCCTACATCGGCCAAGGCGCGCCGCGCTTCTACTTGGCCATGGGACCGGAATTGCCGGATCCATCATTCGCCAAGATCGTGGTCCGCACCGACAGCCAGGAAGAGCGGGATGCGTTGAAACAGCGCTTGCGCGAAGCAGTCGGCGGCGGCCTGGCATCCGAAGCACGCGTACGCGTCACCCAGCTTGTCTTTGGCCCGTATTCGCCATTCCCGGTTGCCTACCGCGTCAGCGGTCCCGATCCGGAAAAGCTGCGCAGCATTGCGGCGGACGTACGCCAGCTCATGGAGAACAGCCCGATGATGCGGACCGTGAATGCCGACTGGGGCACCCGTGCACCTACGATGCATTTCACCTTGCAGCAAGACCGGCTGCAGGCAGTTGGCCTGTCCTCCAACGCGGTGGCGCAGCAACTGCAGTTCCTGCTTAACGGCGTACCGGTGACAGCCGTGCGCGAGGACATCCGCACCGTGCAGGTGGTGGCACGCGCTGCTGGCGACATCCGCCTCGATCCAGCCCGCATCGGCGACTTTACGCTGGCCGGCGCCAACGGACAGCGCATCCCGCTGTCGCAAGTGGGCAAGATCGAAGTGCGGATGGAAGAACCCATCGAACGCCGCCGCGACCGCATGCCGACCATCACCGTGCGCGGCGACATCGCCGATAACCTGCAGCCGCCGGACGTTTCGGCAGCCATCACCAAGCAACTGCAGCCGCTGATCGCCAAGCTGCCGACCGGTTATGCCATCGAGGAAGCGGGCTCCATCGAGGAATCGGGCAAGGCGACCAAGGCCATGCTGCCGCTGTTCCCGATCATGCTGGCGATCACCCTGCTGATCATCATCTTCCAGGTGCGTTCGATTTCGGCAATGGTGATGGTGTTCCTGACCAGTCCCCTGGGCCTGATCGGCGTGGTGCCGACCCTGATCCTGTTCCGGCAGCCTTTCGGCATCAATGCCCTGGTCGGCCTGATCGCCCTCTCCGGCATCCTGATGCGCAACACGCTGATCCTGATCGGCCAGATCCACCATAACAAGGAAGCGGGCATGGATCCGTTCAAAGCGGTGGTCGAAGCGACCGTGCAACGCGCGCGCCCGGTCATCCTGACAGCGCTGGCAGCGATCTTCGCCTTCATGCCGCTGACCCATTCGGTGTTCTGGGGCACGCTGGCTTATACGCTGATCGGCGGCACCCTTGCCGGCACCGTCCTGACCCTGGTGTTCCTGCCTGCGATGTACTCGATCTGGTTCAAGATCCGGCCCGGTGACACACAGTCAGCGGGGCACGCGGGTGAAGCGGAGGGACCGCAACTGATGACCGGTAGTTGAATTCATAAAAAGAGGAGAAGTTGATGTCGAAGCATAAGTATTCGAAGTCCCTGCTGGCAGCAGCAGCAGGCATGCTGTTGGCGGGCCAGAGCCATGGCGCCGCATTTGAACTCAAGGAGAAGAGCGCCAAGGCACAGGGCCGGGCCACGGCAGGATCGATCAGCGCTCCCGGAGACGCGTCGGCCATCGCCGAGAATCCAGCCGCGATGCGCGGCCTGGATGGCAGGGTCTTCCAGGCCGACCTGACCACGGTCGACTACTCGGTCAAGTTCAACGGCGGCGGCGAGGATGCGCTCGGCCGGCCTTTATCTGGCAACAACGGCGGAGAGGCGGGAGCGACCAAGCCCATTCCAGCGATGTACTTCCACACGCCATTGGGCGAGCGCGCCCACCTCGGCCTGTCGCTGACGGCGCCGTTCGGTTTCACCACCGACTACGACGCGCAATGGAAGGGGCGTTACCAGGGGCAGAAGACCGAACTGAAAGCGGTCAACCTCGGCCTGTCCCTGTCGTATGACCTGAACGAGCAGCTGTCGTTCGGTGGCTCGCTCTTCCTCGAACATGCGACAGCGAACCTGACGACCGCCCTCGACTTCGGCGCGATCATGGCAGCCTCGCGCGTCCCCGGCTACGCGCCCACCAGTGCCGACGGCCGAATCGCACTCGACGGAAGCGATAATGCCTTGGGCTTCACGCTCGGCCTGCTGTATAGCCCGACCAGGCAAACCCACATCGGTGCAGCCTACCGCTCCGGCGTCAATCATAAGCTGAGCGATGCATCGATCACGTTCGACGTGCCGCAAGGGC
>CAMLSG010000006.1 GCA_946482635.1 uncultured Duganella sp. | reverse complement strand
CCGAACACCCGCGCGTGATCAACCAGGCCGAAGTCCTGCAACACCCGCTGACCGTGATCCCGTTCGGCCTGATGCTCGGCTACCTGGCCGCCTACTCGATCGGCCTGCTGCGCTGGAGCATGGCCCAGAAAAAAGCCGACGAGGCCTGATCAGCAACAGCCGAGCCCGTGTCAGGCCAGATCGGCCAGCGCTTGGCGCACTGTCGGGAAGCGGAAGCTGAAGCCGGTGGCTAGCAGGCGGGTCGGTGCGACGGAGGAACCCTCCAGCAGCAGTGCCGACTGTTCGCCCAGCAGCAGGCGCATCGGCCACCCCGGCGTTGGAATCATGCAAGGGCGATGCAGCTCTGCAGCGGCGGCTTTGGCGAATTCCAGTTGCGTCGGGTGCTCCGGTGCGGTGACGTTCCAGGCGCCGTCGGCATTGGCGCCAAGGCGCCAGACGTGGGCCATGGCACTTAGCACGTCGGCAATATGGATCCAGGAATTGCGCTGGCGCCCGCTCCCCATGCGCCCGCCGAAACCCAGCCTGAACGGCAGCAGCATCGGCTTCAGCGCACCGCCATGGCCGAAGACCACGCCCAAGCGCGCCAGCGCCACCGGTACACCATATTCCCGCGCACGGCCGGCCGTGGCCTCCCATTCCTGGCATAGCTGCGACAGGAAGATCGCCTGCGGCGGGCTGGCTTCGTTCAATACCTGGTCGCTGTCCTGCGGCTGGATGCCGTAATACCCGACCGCGGATGCGTTAATCATCAAGCGCGGCTTGCGCTCGGCGCGTGCAATCCAGTCCACGACGCGCGCAGTGAGGCCGGCGCGGCTGGCACGCAGCACGGCCTTGCGGCGCGCGCTCCAGCGCCAGCCGAGGACGCGGGCGCCGGCCAGGTTGATGATGACGTCGATGTTTTCTGCCGGGGACAAGTCGCTCATGCTGGCCACCGCACGCACGGCACCGCCGAATTCCCATGCCGCCTTGCGTGGCGCGCGCGACAGGACGATCACCCGGTGGCCGCTGGCCAGCAAGGCCGGCACCAGCGAGCACCCAATAAAACCGGTAGCGCCAGTGACCAGCACCGTCTGTGCCGGGCCGTCGAAGCGCACACCCGCCGTGGCACTGGAGGAAAGGGCGCGCGCAGCAAATGCATCGCGCATGCCGGACGCAAATACGCCCACGCCGCACAAGGCGAGAAATACGCTCAGCCAGCCGTGCGGCGCATAGGCGAATCCGGTCGGTGCACTGGAGGCAGCTGGCATTCCCAGCAACAGCAGCGTAATGAAAGCGCCGCCATTAATGGCCAGCACGGTGTGCGTCACACGCTCGGTTGCAGGCAGCAGGCGGGTCTGGTCTTCCACCACGAAGTCCCACAGCGTAAGGACAATCTCGATCCCGAACAAGCCAAGCAGTACCCATGCCCAGGCGCCCTGCCACACCCAGGCCGAGAGCCCGACAAACAGCACCCCATAAATGGTGGCGCGCACTGCGTGGATGGCGAGTTCACGCCTGGCCGTGGCGCGTTGCGGCAAGGCTTCCGTCAATTCGTGATGGTAGACCGTGTCGAACGCGCCCAGGCAGCCTTGCGCCGCCATGAGCTGCAATGCGAGTAAATGCGTGTTCATGCTGCCTCCTTTTCCTCCGCGCGCCTTTCGTGGAAGACGCCGGCCTGCACAAACGTCGTGCCAAACAGGGCGTGGCGGATTTCGATGCGGATGTTGAAACGGTTGGGCGCTTCGTTGCAGTGGCGCAGGAAGGTTTTGCCCGGCGTGAGCACGCCCGGCAGCGGAATGCGCCAGCCCAGGAGGTCCCAGAAATAGCCGTCGCTGGTGAAGTGCAAATTGCCGTCGGCGACATGCAGCTTGAGTTTCATGCCGAGGCCCAGGCCCACGTACTCCAGAACCTCGCCGCGTTCGCTCTCCGCCATGTAGGAGGTGAACTTGATCGGCTTGCGTCCATTCAGCATGTAGATGCGCTGCTTGTAGATATTCTGCGAACCGGGCCTGCCGTAGACCTGGATGTCGACCGGGAAGTCGCTGTCGCTGTAGGGAATCAGCGCACCCTGGATGAAAGGCTTGCTGATGAAACCAAGCAGCTTGCCAAAGCGCGAGGCGTGCAGCTCGGACAAGGTACCGTAGTACAGCAGCGGCTTGCCGGGCGCCGGATTCCTGGCGAAGCGCTGCTGGATGTCGGGATGCAGCTTGTTCCATTCGCTGCCCAGGATTTTGCGGAACAACTCTCCCTCGCCGGCCAGCGGCACCGCGCCGGCGGCGTCACGCGCGGCCGCGTCGATCCGGTACAGGCGCCAGGCGGCAGGCAGCAGGAGCGCCAATGTGACGATGTCCAGCCAGACGTTCGGCCAGACATCGGTGCGCAGCGACACCATGATGTCCTGCGGTCCCCACAACAGCAGGCCGGCCGCCACCCACAGCCAGGCCGCGGCCTCGCGGCGCCGGTCGCCGAACCACACCAGTGCCAGCATCCACAGCCCGACGCACTGGATGGTCGGCCCGAATAGCGCCACCCACCACAGGTGCTGCATTCGTGTCGAATCCGGGCCAAGCCAGATCAGGTACCAGTCCAGGGCGGCAGCATTGGCAATCCACGGCAGCGCCAGGCCGACCAGCAAGTGTCCAACGGCGCTGGCGTACATCCAGCGCACCAGCCATTTACGCTCCATCTTTGCCTCCGAAATAGATTGCGCAACGGTCGCCATCGCAGGTGCGAGGCGCGCCATCGATCCTGAGCCAGCGCGAAAAGCGATAGCGGTTGCGGGCGAAGCCGCGATAGGCCGAGGCCAGCATCGGCTGCAGCGCCGGCACTCGCAGCGGCCATACCAGCCAGGCACGCCCCGCCAAGGTGTAAGCCTCGAGGATGGCGGCGGTGCCAACCAGCATGGTGCCGTCGGCGCGCAAGCCGTGCAGTTCCGCATTCATGGCAGCCAGGGTCGTACCCAGCGGGGCGGGGTCGAAGCCCGGTGCCGCGATATCGACAAAGGCCAGCCTGCCGGGCCGGGCCCAACGCCGCAGGCGCGCCATTTCGCGCCGGCAAAACGGACAGGCGCTATCGAAATACAAAGTCAGTGCGGCCATGGTCCAACTCCTTTTGTGACACAAAAACTACAAACGTAAAATTTAACAAAGCAACGTTTAACACACGGAAACTCACGCATTTCCACCGGTTCCAGAATGAATATTTGTTGAATTCTGTTATTTTTCTTTAATTTCTGTCGTTACAGAAATTAAAGACGATATTTCAAACGATGTCAATTCCTTAAAGGTCGTGTATTCTAAAATCACATCAAAATGATTGCTGTGAGGAAACATTTCTATGACGACTTACAATAAGACCGCAAAGGGGCGAGAGGAAATTTCGGCGCGCACCTATGGGCTGCAATCCCGTATGCGTACCCTGCTGGTGATGATTGACGGCCGCCATCCAATGGAAGAGTTGCTGCCGAAAGTGACTGGACTCGGGCTGGACGCCAGCGCCGTACAAGAACTGCTGGCACAGGGTTTCATTGAAGAAGGCGAAGCTCCACCGATCACGATCATGCCTGTCCCTCCTACCGAGGAGGAACTTGCAGCGCAATATGCACAAGCGCACGCATTCTATGCACGCACCATCGAACCGACCCTGGGCCAGCGCGGCCAAGTCCTGCAGGCGAAGCTGGAAGCGGCTGCGACGCTGGAGGATTTGAAAGCGATGCGCATTACCTTCTTCGAAATGGTGAACCGCATTCGCGGCCGGCCTGTGGCGTTGGCGCTGAAGAAAGAGCTCGACACCATCCTCGGCGCCTGCTCCAAGGAAGCCGCCTAAGCTTTTGTAGGGATTTGATCCAGGTCATTCCCGGCAGCGCCGGGCTTTCCCATACTGGTATCCAGTTAAAGGGAGAACGCCATGACCATGAGTGAAAATATCGGCACGGTGGACCGTGCCTTGCGCATTGCTGTCGGCCTGGGCCTGATTGTAGCTACGCTGTTCGGCCTGATCGGCATGTGGGGATGGATCGGCGTAGTGCCGCTCCTGACGGGCACGATCAAGTTCTGTCCCTTGTATCGTGCCCTCGGGGTTACGACTAGCAGCGATTAAGCCGCTGCCGCCTGGCGGCGCTGCAGCACGAAGATCGGCTGCGCCCACTGGGTGTCCTTCTTTTTCTTGCTCGTGATGAGCGTGAGGTCGGAAGGGTCGTAGACGTCGGTGTTGTGGGTCAGCGGCGTCGTCATCAGGTACTGCGCATCGGTGTTCTTCAGGAACTCGCCGACCAGCTGGATGTTGCGGATATCCAGGTGGGCGAACGGTTCGTCGATGAACACGAAGCCGCCGGAGCCGTCTTCCGACTTCAGCAAGCCAATCAGCAGCACCAGCGATTTCATCACCTGCTGGCCGCCCGACGCTTCGCCGTCGTTCAGGCCAATCGGGCCCTTGCCGTCGAACTTGAAGCGTACCTGCAGGCCCGCTTGCGACAGCAGCAGGTCGTCGTTCTCCAGCTTGACGGGCTCGACGTGCACGTCGATATTGGCCAGCGCGCCCAGTTCCTTGATGTTCGACGAATAGGTCTTGATCGTGTAGCGCAGGCGCTCGATGTAGGCGCCGCGCGCATTGGCGGTCGCTTCGATCGCGCGGTTGTTCTGATAGCGGCGTTCTTCGGTTTCCGTCTTGCGGTTCGACAGCTGCTCGTTCAGGCGCGCGTATTGGTCAATCACGGTCGCATCGAGCTCCCAGTCATCACGCGCGAGCTGGGATTGCAGGCTGGCGATACGCAGGTCGACCTGGTGCGCATTCTGGTGCTGTTGCACCAGCGCCAGACGGCGGGCGGGACGGCGCCATGCGCCCGGCAGGTGGCGCCACTGGCGGCGCAGCGCCAGCATCGCACGGGCGTGGTCCGAGCGCTGCTCCATCTGGCGTTTGAAGTTCAGGCGCATGCCGGCTTCCGCTTCGGACAGCGACATACGGGCGCTTTGCCATGCGGTGTCGGCCTTGGTGCGCGCCACGGTGGCGTTCTTCATCAGGCCTTGCAGTTCGCCCAGGCGCGAGCCCACTTCCAGGCGCTCGGCGCGCAGCGGCACGGCGGAGCGCGCGGCTTCGTCGAATTCCTCGGTACGGGCGCTCAATTCCTTCACCGCATCCACGCCGGCCAGGCGGGCTTTCAGTGCGGAGGTTTCCGAAGCCAGCTTGGAAATCTGCAGCGTGTACTTGTCTTCCTCGGCTTCCAGGTTCGGCAGGTTCTTCTGGATCGCATCCATACGCGAAGTCTTGCCGGCGGAACCGAAGCGATAGCGCGACGCTTCCACGAACAGAGAACGGCCGCCGCGGCGTTCCTTGTGGTAGGCCTCAGGCGTGATCCATTCTTCGATATTGCCCAGCTTTGCGCCTTCTTCCACCGACTCCACGCGTGTGATGCGCGACAGCTGGTCGATCAGCCATTCCGGCGCCAGGCCGCTGAACTTCACCACCGACAGCAGGCTCTGGTTCTTCGGCTCGTGCGCCTTCACGCAATCCGGCACGATGAAGTGGCGATAGCGTTCCTTCTCCGCCAGGCGGTAGGCGGAAGACGCGTCGGACGAGCGCTCCAGCAGCACCACGGAGGCGTAGCCGCCCAGCACGCCCTCGACGGCGCCCTGCCATTTCGGATCGGTCACTTCGACGATATCCGACAGCATGGCGTGCGGAATGCCCGCATCGTTCAGGGCGCGGCGCATGGCGCGCACATTGTCCGGTTCCGGCATGGCGGTCTTGCCCGACAGCGCGTTGATGGTGGCCTTGTCCTGCGCGATGCGGTTGGACACGGCATCGCGCTGCGAGCGCAGTTTCAGCAGCTCGGTTTCCTTGGCTTCCAGCTGGGCGGCGGCATCGGCCACGTCGGCGCCCGATTCTGCGGCCAGCTTTTGCAGGCGGGACTTCTGCTCCGCCAGCGATTCCAGCGGTTTCAACTTGCCGTTGATGTGGTTCAGGCGCGAAGTCAGCGCGGTCTGTTCCTGCTCCAGCAGGGTTTCCTGCTGTTGCGCATCCTGCAGCGCCTTGGCCTGCTTGGCCACCTCGCCGCGCTTGTCGGCCAGCAGCTGGTCGGCCTGCGCCAGCGGCTTGCGCGCTTCGCGCAGCTGGCGGCTGACGTTGGCCGCCTTCTCGCGCGCCTCGTGGTATTCCAGCGACGGCAGCACTTCTTCCTGCAGGTTGCGGCGTTCCTTGTGCAGCGTTTCCCACTGGTGGTAGTTGGCCACGCGCAGGCGCAGACCCTCCAGGTTGGTCTTGGAACCTTCCAGTTCGGCCTCGAAGCGCTTCAGCTCTTCTTCGGTGTCGCGCTGGTGGCGCTTCGCTTCGTCGTAGGCATCCAGCACTTCCTTGTCGCCGAACACCTGGAACACCAGGTCCAGCAACTGGCGCGGCGCGTATTCGCACAGCTTGTCGGTTTCGCCCTGCTCCAGCGCCAGCACTTTGGACATGGCTTGCGACAGGCCGGCGTTGGCCAGGCGCTTGCGGTAGTTCTCCACGCCCAGCCAGTCGTTGGCTTCGGTGACTTCTTCGATGTCCACGTTACCGGGACGCATCAGGTACTGGCGCTTCCAGTCGCCGCCGTTCTTCTGCACCTGGCAGAACAGGGTCACTTCGTCTTCAGCGAAGAAACCGCTGCTGCGGAACGGACGGTTGGAGAGCTGCTTGCCCTGCGGCTTGTTGTCCACCACGGCGCGCAGCCAGGCGGTTTGCTGGCCGCTGTGGCGGGCGTAATGCTTGTAGGTGCGGCCCATCGAGCAATCGAGGCCGAACAGCGTGCGCAGCGCGTCCAGCAAGGTGGTCTTGCCGGAGCCGTTCTGGCCCGCGATGGTGATGATCTTTGCATCCAGCGGAATGTTCTTGATGCGCTGCCAGTAGTCCCAGTGGACCAGCTCAAGGGATTTGATTTGGAACATCGCTTATTCTTCCGTTGGGGTTTCTTCGTTGGCCGCCTGTTGCGGCTCGGCGTCGTTGGCGGCGGCCAGCACTTCGCGCGGGATGTGCACGATCTGCGCCGGCGCGCGCTTGAACACGTCGGCCAGGGCGCCGTTGATGATGCGCTCTTTCAGCAGGTCGGTATCCATCAGCAGGTCCAGCAGCGGGCCTTCGACGATGATCTCGCCGCGGCGCTCGATGAAACCGAGCTTGCCCAGGATGCCGAGGTTCATGTCCATGCGGGTCTTCTTGCCCAGCTTGTCGCCGAAGTCGGCCAGCAGCGCCTTGTACGGGATGCCGATCGAGGTGTCTTCCGCGCGCGGCACCGGCTTCTCGGTACCGAACATGTCGTTCTGGTCGTCGTCCGCCGCCTGGTGGGTTTCCTGGCGCTCGCGCTTGGGCAGGATGATCAGCGCCCACAGCACCACCAGCAAGGCCACGCCATCGCGCGCCAGGCCGAAATTATTGTTCTGCCAGGTGTCGCGCGCGCCGAAGACCTTCGGCTCGATATTGCGCTGCAGGGCCAGCGTGACGTGGTCGGCATAGACGTTGTCGAGCAGCTTCATGCCGCAAGCGGCCAGGCGCGCATCGACTTCGGCGCGGAAATGCTCGTCCGACAGCGCGCGCTTGACCATCTTGTCGTCGCGGCGCAGCGTCTGGTGCGCGACCAGGCGCGCGATCAGGATTTGGGAATCGTCACTCATCGGACTTCGGGCTTTCTTTGTCTAATTCGAGGGTCAGCGCGGCCAGGGACATGGCGGCGATCTCCAGGTCGGGCAGTTGCACCATTTCGTCCTGCGGCGAGAAGCGCACCGGCAGGCGCGCCAGGTCGGCGGTGGTGCCCTGCATCGACGCCTCGGCCTCGTCGCCCAGCAGCGGCAGCATCGACGCGCGGTAGGACGCCAGGGCAAAGGATGCCGGCAGCAGCGCCTCGTGCACCTTCACTTCGCGCGGCGATTCTTCGGCCACGGACGGGAAATTGTTCAACTGCGCGAAGTCGGACAGGCGGGCCAGCCAGTCGTCCAGTTCCTTCTGCATCGCAGGGCTGTCGTTGATCGTGGTCGGCGCATCCTGGCCGGCAGGCAGGCCGTTCAGCCCATTGTTATTGGCACGTTCTGTCATTAATTCTGTCTCGGCGACGTCGATCATCTCGGCAGGCGTGATGAACAGCGGTTTCACCGGTTGGTCGATCGCATCTTCCGCCAGCGAAGACAGGTCCTCATGGGCCAGCAGCCAGCGTTTGATGTCGGTAGTGGAAAGGCCGGACTGGCCCAGGTGCACGCGCTGGCGCTCGATCTGGTTCAGCGCGCGCGAGAACATGCCCTGCATGTTCAGCAGCTGCGACTGGGCACGGCCGATGGCTTGCGCGGCGCGGTGCGTGGCACTGTCCGCATTTTCGTCTGTAGTGATGGCACGCAGGATCTCGGAGCCCTTCTCGACCCAGTCGCAGGCCTGGTGCCACTTTGCCTGCGACTCGCGCAGGCGGAATTCGGAACCGGACGCGATGGCGTCGCGGAATTCTTCGGTCAGGTCGACCAGGCGGCCCAGCAAATGCTGCAGCTGTTCGGTGGTGACCCCGCCCACGGCCTGGGCGCCGGCCACCTGCGACAGCAGGAAGCCCATTTCGGCATCATCGTCTTCCGGCGCGGCCAGTGCCAGCAGGCTGTCGATCGAGGCCAGCACATTGCGCGCCATCGGCGTCACGCGGTAGACCGATTGCTGCGCATCCCAGGCCAGCAGGCCGTTGGAGCGCAGGCGGTTCAGCACCGTTTCCAGGCTTTCCGGCAGCAGGTAGGCCAGGCGCGTGTTGATATCGGCACGCGAAAACGCGGACGAAGTTGTGTCATTGGCAAGTTCGCGCAAGACGAGCAGGCGCACCAGCACCCCCTCGAAGCCGCCGTGGAACAGGGCAGTAAACACCTGCAGCAGCGGCTGGGCGCGCTTCAGGTGATAGACCTGCTCGATCTCATCGGCGGAAATATGGGGCTGGAAGTGGGCCTGCAGGGCATCCTGCTGCTCTTGCTCAGTCGGATTGGTGTCGGCCAGGGCCGCACTTGCCATTAAGTCAATCATTACACTCCATCACACAGCCAAAACAGAAAAAGGGGACGTACCCCTTTTTTCAAGTCCGCCAGTATAACAGGCCGGGTGTGGCTATTTTCGGTTGACTTTCTCTAGGACTTGCTCAAAAGAATCACCGTCTTCTTCCTTGAAAAGGATGCGTGCCGGGTACCAGTCCAGGTCCGGGGCCAGCCACAGGTCGACCTGCTGTTCATGGCTGCCAACCTGCTTGCGGCTGAAGTGCAGCACTTTCTGTTCGCCGAGGGTGGCGCTTTCCATGGTTTCCGTGCCGACCACGCGGAAAGTCCAGGGCTCGCCGTCGCGGCGGCCGGCCACGAAAAAAGTCCATTCGCTGCCGGGACTGAATTTTTCCGGCGTGGCGCGGGCCAGCATCGCCAGCTGGAAGGTCACGCTGCTGCGATCCTGCTCGCCGCCGCGGATGGCGTAACTGATCTTGCCGTCTTCGAACTCAATGCGGCGGGTGCCGCGGTCGAAGCGGGTGGTGGTCGGGTCCTTGCGGAAGCGTTTTTCGTAGAACGTGGCTGGCGCCAGGCCGTAGTCGTCCAGCGCGCCTTCGCTGCGCTGCTCGAGCACTTTGCCGAACAGGCTGGAACGCGCTTCGGTGTGCAGGGTATAGCTGCCGTCGCCCTGGCGCCAGGCGATGCTGCCGGCGCCGTTGAGCGGGATGCCGTGGTTGCTGCCCCGGATCGCGTATGACAGGTCGGCCGACGGCAGCAGGCTGGTGGCGCGCTTGACGACCGGGTAATCGGATTTGGCGGCGCTGGCCGCGGTGGCTGCGAGAGCCAGCGTCAGGGTAATCAGGGTACTGCGCATGGCGTGGTCCTTACTTGATGATGCGTGTGACGGTTTGGGTGGTGACGGCGCCGTTGCCTTCGGTATTGCGGATCTGCACCGGGTACCAGTCCAGGCTTGGCGCCAGCCAGATATCGAGCCTGGCGCTATAGCTGCCGGGCTTGGGCGGGCGCGCCAGGTGCCAGGTGATCAGCTTGCCCATCCTGGTTTCCAGTTCATCTTCGCCGACCAGCACGAAGCTGTAGACCTGGGCATTGCGGTCTTCGCCGACCAGGATGTCCAGCGGCTTGCCGAACTGGTTGACGTCCGCGCGCCCGATACCGGCCAGCTGGAACAGCACGGTGGCACGGTCCTGCGCCCCCGGCGTCAACGGCACGCTGCGGTCGCTGGCCGAGAAGGTGATCTTCTGTTCCTGCTGGTTGAAGTGGGTGGCGGTGGCCGAGCGATTGCGGCGCTTCTCGCTGAATGTCGCCGGGGCGATCCCGTTCTCGTTGATCGTGCCTTCGCTGCTCACCTGCAGCAGGTTGACGCGCGCAATCAGCAGGCTGATGCCGACTTCCTGCGTCGCCTTGTAACTGGCGCCATCCGACTGCCAGCCAATGCTGGCCGAACCGCTCCAGTTGGTGCCGTCCGCGTCCTTGCGCGCGACGTCCAGTTCGAATTTGGCCGACGGCGGCAATGCCACCTTCCAGCGCTGGACATCGGCCGGCGGCTCCGCCTTCGCCGCAGCTTCGGGCTGGGACTGCGCGGATTCTACGGCAGGCGCGGCGGAAGCGGCGCCAGCTTGACCGTCTTGCGCCGCTGCCTCCGGCTCGGCCGGCGCAGGTTCCGCCGGTACCGCTTCGGCCGCCGGCACGGCTTCTTCCGGCGGCGGCGGGGCCGGCTTGCGTGGCTTCGGCTTGGGCTTGGGCTTCGGCGGCGGTGGCGCCTCGACAGGTTGCGGCGCTACGGGTTCAGGCGGCGCCAGGCGCAATTCCGCGCTGATGATGTTCTTTTCATCGTCGCGCTCCCGTTCCGCCGCGCCAATGCGGCCGCTGACCCAGTTGATCGTCACGAAATGCAGTGCCACGGTGGCGGCGCAAATGGCAATGATGCGGCGGCGGTGGCGGGGAAAAGTAACGATCGTCATGGTCGCTAGTTTAACGTGCCGGCCGGCGATTCCGCTGACAGCATGCTCAATGGCATAATTTGCTGGAAATTTTGACAAGGAGTCCCGATGTCCCTTTTGCGCCAGCGCGGCCAGGCCGATTCCGGCAAGGTCGGCATGGTCGAGCTGTTCTTCGATCTTGTGTTCGTGTTTGCCGTTACCCAGCTATCCCATACCTTGCTGAAAAAGCTGGATGCGGAAGGCGCGCTGCAGGTCGGCCTGCTGTTCATGGCCACATGGTGGGTGTGGATTTATACCGTGTGGGCCACCAA
Organism: uncultured Duganella sp.; assembly: GCA_946482635.1. Next base: position 46,952 of record CAMLSG010000006.1, on the reverse strand, counting down.
CTGGTTCGACCCTGAAAAGAAATCCGTACGGGCGGCCCTGTTCGCGCTGCTGGTGGCGGGGCTGCTGATGTCGGTCTCGATTCCGCGCGCCTTCACCGACATGGGCTGGCTGTTCGGCGCCTCGATCCTGGTGCAGCAAGTGGGTCGCACGCTGGCGATGCTGGCCGCCAGCCGCGGCGAGGATGCAGGGCTGCGCTGCAATTTCATGCGCATCACGCTCTGGCTGGCGGCCAGCGGCGTGCTATGGCTGGCCGGCGGCCTGGCCGCGCCTGAAACGCGCATGGCCTGGTGGCTCGCTGCACTGGCGGTCGATATGATGGGGCCGATGATGTTTTACTTCGTGCCGGGCCTGGGCCGCTCCACGCTGGCCGACTGGAATGTCGACGGCAGCCACATGGCCGAACGCTGCGCTCTGTTCGTCATCATCGCCCTCGGCGAATCGCTGCTGGTTACCGGCGCCACGTTTGCCGACCTTGCGTTCGACCCGGTGACCGTTCTGGCCTTCCTGCTGGCGGTCTTGGGGTCGATCCTGATGTGGTGGCTCTACTTCGACCATGGCCTGGAACAGGGCCATCATCGCATCGTGCATTCGGACGCGCCAGGCCGCCATGCCCGCAACAACTACACCTATGTGCACATTCCCATCGTGGCCGGCATTATCGTTGGCGCGGTGGGAGATGAACTGGTGCTGAGCCATCCCCACCATGGCAGCCCGGCGGCGCTGACAGCCATCGTTGGCGGACCGCTGGTCTTCCTGTGCGGTACCGCGCTGTTCAAATGGCTGGCGCATACGCGCGCCCGGCCGCCGCTGTCCCATTTGCTTGGCGTCGCGTTGCTGGTTCTGCTGGGCGTCCTGTCGATCACGCTGCATCTTTCCCCGCTGCTGGCCACCGGCGCTTGCGTCGCCGTGCTGCTGTTCGTTGCTGTCTGGGAGAGCTGTGTGCTACGCTAAACCACCTACCCTCGGAGACCCGATATGAGCAATCCACAAATGCCCCACATCCCCGGCGCTGCAGTGATGACGGATACGCTGGACTTCGTAAAATCCCTGTGGGGGAGCATGGGCGTACCCGGCATCAGCATTCCCGGCATCGCTGCGCCGACGCTGTCGATGGATGACCTGGACAAGAAAATCAGCGAGCTGAAGGCGGTCGAATCCTGGCTCAACCTGAATGCCACCATGCTGCGCTCGAGCATCCAGGCGCTGGAAGTCCAGCGCGGCACCATCGCGGCGCTGAAGTCGATGGGCCAGTCGCTGGCAGCCGCCGTGCAGCAGCCGCCGCATCATGATCCGTTTGCCAAGCCGGCAGCGGCCAAGCCGGCGACCGAGGCGGCCAAGCCGGCCGACAAGCCAGTCGATAAGCCAGCCGTCGACGCCAAGCCGGCTGCCCACGATACCGCCAGCACCGCCGCCAACCAGATGGCCAATCCGGCCGCCTGGTGGAACCTGCTGCAGGAGCAGTTTGCCCAAGCGGTCAACACGGCGATGGCCACCGACCCGGCCGCCAAGCCGGCAGCAGCCAAGAACGGCGCCGCACACGACGCCAGCAAGCCAGCCGCCAAACCGGCAGCGCGCAAGCCGGCCGCCAAGCGCGCCCCGAAAGCGCCGCCGAAGCCCTAATTCAGCTTCTGGATACGGATGGCCTCGATCAGGCCATCCTCGTCGCGCTGCACCTTCATGATGTTGATCAAGCCTTCCTCTTCCAGTGCCTTGGCCGCATCGTGCGCGGACTGGAAGGACTGCAGGGTGTCGCCTTTCGCGCTGACTGGACGAATCCAGGCAGCTGCCCCTACCTTCATCTTGTTATAGACCTCTTTGGCGATATCGCGCATGGATCACTCCTTGTCGTGGTCATCTTTCATGGCGGCCGTCAGCTCGGCTTCAATTTCTTCCGCCGACATCCGGCCGGGGATCAACTTCTGCAACTGCTCGATTAGCTGCGCAAAGCGCTGCTGGCCCGGCGCAATCCGGTCAACGTGCATCAATACATCGTTCGCTTCGGTCATCAGGGCGTCGTTATAGCCCCTGGCCTGCAGGTGGGAGATCAGGATCTGGGCGGAATTGAACAGGATCCGCATATTGTCCGGCAGGCTGCGGCGTGCTTCGCGCATCCATTCCACCGCATCGTCCAGCTTATTGGTTTTCCATAGCAGCACGCCCTTGTTCATCATCTCCGACGCTTCCTTGCGCGCAGTGTTGATCAGGGCTGCGCCTTCATCGCCCATGCGGGCCTTGTCGAAGATGCGCTGCACTTCATCGTGGATGACGGTGTTCTCGTCGTTGTTGCGCACCACGTAGCACAGCAAGTCCACCGGGGCGTCCTTCACGCCGACGGCAAACAGCAATGTGGCCATTTCCAGGCAGGTCGCGGTGTCGGGGCGCTCGCTGTCTTCCTTCAGCATGGTTTCCAGTTCGTCGCCGGACTTGCGCGCGCGGCGGTAGTCGCCGCTTTCGTGGTACACCAGGCCTTCGGTGATCTTGGAGCGCAGCTCCACCATGCTGCCGGAGAAATCGCGCTGCGCTGCCGCCAGCAACAGCAAGGCTTCCTTGGCGTCGTTCTTCTGGCCCAGTACGCGCGCCAGGCCGAAATAGGCGTCGACCGTTTTCATGATCGAGTATTCGCCGATCTGCATGCACTTGCGGAAGGCGCGCTCGGCCAGCGGAATATTGCCCAGCTTGAGTGCCGTCGCGCCCAGTGCGCGCTGGCGCGGCACGGAATTGGGCGACATCCTGGCGGCGCGCTCCAGCACGTCGCAACTTTCCTCAATGCGGCCCATGTTCTGCAGCGACTTGGCCAGCTGGTCGTAAGCGTCGAGGTAAAAACGGTTTTCCGCAATCACGCCCTGGAACATCTGCCGCGCGGCCTCGTTCTCGCCATTGGCCATGCGGATCTTGCCGACGCCGGTGCGGGCCCAGTTGAAGTCGCGCTCCTGCAGCACTTTTTCATACACCAGGCGCGCCTGCTCCGTTTCGCCAGCCTTGAGCAACAAGGTGGCGCGCATGCGCAGCAGGTCGATCTCGTGCAGCTTGTTGCGGCCAGCCGCTTCGGCGCACAGCTTGGCGGCGCGCAGGTAATCCTTTTCCAGATAGGCCTGGTCGATGTCCTGGAATATCTGCTTCTTCTGCCAGGCGCGGTTCAGGCGCGTAAGCAGCACGCCTTCCGTGATCGGCTTGATCAGGTAGGCGTCGGGCTGGTGTTCGGCTGCGCCCATCACGGCTTCCACGCTCTTTTCGGCGGAGACCATCAGCCACACGCAGCTTGGCATCAGCAGGCCGCGGATGCGGGCCTCCTCCAGCACGTGCTGGCCGCTCTTGCCTTCGCCGAGGTTGAAGTCGCACAGGATCACGTCGTACTGGATGCGTGCCAGCAGGCCGATTGCTTCGCCGCCGCTGGATGCCTGGTCGATATGGCGCGCGCCCAGGCTGCGCAAGGCTTCGCGCAGCAACTGGCGCACGCCGACAAAGTCATCCACGATCAGGTAGCGCTTGTCGGCCCAGTTGACGCCGGGCTCCTTATTCGGCGATGCAGCGACTGGCGTGGTGACGGCTGGCGCGTTCATGGCAGGCGCAGAATGAAGCAGCCGCCGCCCAGCGTGCCGCCGTTTTCCAGCGCGATGCTACCCTGGCGCTGGCGATGCTTGTGCGACTTGGCCACCTCGCTGGCGAAGTACAGGCCAAGGCCGCTGCTATTGGTCAGGAAATTGATGCCCTGCCCTGTCACCTGGCCCGCCTCCAGCATATTGGGCGGGAAGCCGGACCCGTTGTCCTCCACCCGTACTTCCATCAAGCCATCGTGCTCGCGGATGGTGAGGGCGATGCGGTCGCGCGTGTAGCGCACGGCGTTATTGATTGCATGCGCCAGCAGGCCGAGCACCAGGTCTTCGTCAAGGGTCCAGATCAGGCCAGGCGGGAATTCGGTATCGAGGCAGATGCCTTTCGATTGCAGCAGGACGCGCTGCTGGGCCACCAGCTGGTCGACCAGTTCGCTGACCTGCACCGGGGTCGGATCGAAGGGGTAATTGGGGCGGCCGACTTCCTTGTAGAGCGCTAGTAGCTGGATCAGGTGGTCGTTCAGGCGCTTGGACTGGTACAGCATTTGCGCCATCTGCGGGTAGGCTGGATTGTCTTGCGCCGAATCCCCTGCCTGCACAAGCAGGTTCTCCAGCGTGCCGGTCAGCACGCTGATGGAATTCTTCATGTCGTGCACCGTGGAGGCGAGGAACATGAACAGCTCTGGCGAGCCGGCGCGGTCTTCCATGGATTCTCCAGCCGTTGGATAGGAGGCCATTATAGCTTGCGGCGCTGCTTGAGCAGGAAGCGCCCGGGGTCCAGTGCGGCAGCTAGTGTTGCTTCGATGGGAAGGGGTTCATCTTCCAGTTGACAGGCCAGGATTTCAGCCGCGAGCGGAGCCCAGATCAGGCCCCGGCTGGCATAGCCGAGCAAGGTATGCAGGCCCGGGTGGCGCGGCAGGTCGCGCAGGCGTTCGGTGCGGGCCTCGTTGCTGCTATCGGGCAGCGCTCCGATGAGCGGCAGGCGGTCGGGGGCCATGGTACGGAAGCCTACACGGCCTTGCAGCGGCGCGCCTGCGCCATGCGGGCTGCCGAGGATTTCTTCCGCGCGCAGCAGGTTTTCGTCCTGGCTGGACTGCCAGAGCTGGCGGTCGGCGGACTTGTCGTAGGTGGCACCGACACTGACGATGCCTGCCACGGCCGGCGTCATGTACGCTTCCCGGCAGACGACCAGCGGCAGGCTGGGGAACGCGCCTTGCGCCAGGTGCGTGACCTGGCCGCGCATGGTGTACAGCGGCAGTTCGCTGGCCTGTTCCAGCGCGGTGGCGCCGGCGCCGTTTGCCAGCACTACCGTCGGCGCGGCTGCGAGCACCTGCCCTTGCGCGTCCAGCACCTTCCATTCGCTGCCGGCGCGCTCGAGGCGCAGTGCTTCGGCATGGAAGATGCGGCGCAGCTTGTCGCCGCAGGCTTGCAGCATGGCGCGGCAGGCCGTGGCGGGCGTGGCCCAGCCTCCCTGGGGGAAATGCCAGGCGCCGTAAGGCGTTGGCGCGCCAAGCATGGCGCTTGCCTCTTTCGCATCGAGCCAGCGCACGTATTGCTCCGGGTAGCGCCAGGTGTCGACGACTTCTTTTTGCAATAGCGCGTGTTCGGCGTCGCGGGCGAGTTGCAGTACCCCGCATTGGTCGCCGCGGATTGCGCCCCCGGCCGCTTCGGCTTCAGGGCCTGGGGCGTTCGGATCGAGTCCGCCCAGCTGCTGCCAGGCGCGCTGGGCGTACAGGTAGGCGGCGCGGGTCAGGCGCGTGGGGATATTGTCGTCTTTCGACAGCAGCGGCATGAAGATGCCGGCGCGGTTGCCGGATGCCTCCTGCGCCGGTGCATCGTGGCGCTCGATCAGCGTGACCTGCCAGCCGCGCGCTGCGAGGCGCTCGCAGGCGGCGCTGCCTGCCACCCCGGCGCCAATCACGATGGCGCGCCGTTCGGGTGCTGGAGCGCGGGGCGGCTGGGGCTTGCGGCTGGTGTAGGCGGCGTGCTGCCACTCGCCATCCGGTTCGCCGGCGGTCGTGAAACCGGCGGCGCGCAGGGAGCGCAGCGCCTGCTCGCCGCGCTGGCGGATGCGCAGCGTGGATGCAGGCGTTGCCAGGCGTTGCAGGGCACGGAGCTGGTCCAGCGGTTCGGCGATGATGAACTCATCGACGCGTGCCACAATTTCCGGCAACCAGGCCTCCGCCGGGCCGACGAGGAGATCGAGCGTCAGGCCGGAAGGCAGGTGAAGGCGATGCATGCCTGGTATGTCAACCGGCCATTGCGCGGCCAGGCCGGGAACCGCAGCAGCCAGCGTGGACGGGGCAGGAACGGAAGAAACGACCGCAAGGTAATGCAAGTGGCCAGCGCGATGGCGGGCGAGCGTTGCGAGGAACTGCGCGCCGCTGCCGAATGCGGTGTCGAGGACGACGTGGCGCGAATCAGCCACTGTGCTGGCACTCCTTGTGGCGGAAGCATGCGAGGTCGTGGTCATTCACCATGCCAATCCCCTGCATATACGCGTAAATAATCGTCGAGCCGACAAACTTGAAGCCGCGCTTGGCCAGATCCTTGGAGATGCGGTCGGACAGCTCGGTGCGCGCCGGCCGCTCGCCTTGCGCAGCAATGCGGTTCACTATCGGCTTGCCGTCCACATACCCCCAAAGCAGCGCAGACAGGCTGCTGCCCTCTTCCAGCAAGCGCAGGTAAGCGCGCGCATTGGTGATGGCAGCATTCACTTTGAGCCGGTTGCGCACGATGCCGGGATCGGCGAGCAGTTGTTCGACTTTCGCCTCGTCATAGGCGGAAATCTTGCGCGCATCCCAGCCATCGAACGCCGCGCGATAGTTGTCGCGCTTGTTGAGGATAGTCTCCCAGCTCAGGCCAGCCTGCGCGCCTTCGAGGTTCAACATCTCGAACAGGCGCAGTTCGTCGCGGCATGGAACGCCCCACTCCTGGTCGTGGTAGGCGATATAGCGTGGATTGTTTGGATTGGCCCAGGAACAGCGATGTGTGCTCATGGGGTGATTATAGTGCGCTCCCCAAGGCTGGTCACGATGCGTGCCTCGCCGCGCTCCACGCACTGGCCCAGCTGGTGCACCAGGCGCGCGAACAGGTCCGCCGGCTGCGCCGCTGCGGTCGCATGCACCGCCGTCCAGGCATCGCGCCCGGAATGCTTGGAAATATACAAGCCGACGTCCGCCAGCTCCACCACCTGCGACCAGGACATCAGGCGCGGGTGCGACGGCGTGAAGGGATAGCAGGCGAAGCCGATCGAGCAGGTGCGCGCCAGCGGCGTGCCGTCCGGCAGCACGAAGTCTCGCGACGACACCGCGTGGCGGATGCGTTCCGCCACCACATGCGCGCCGCTGCGGTCCGTGGCGCGCGCCAGCACCAGGAACTCCTCCCCGCCCCAGCGCACCAGGTAATCCGACTCGCGGAACACCTCGCGCAGGCGGTCCTTCATTTGCACCAGCACCGAGTCGCCCGCCGCGTGCCCGTGCCGGTCGTTGACTTCCTTGAAGTGATCCAGGTCGACCATGTAGAACACCAGGTCGCTGTCGGTCCCCGGCTCGCCACCGTCATAACCGCGCAGGCTGAGCGCCACGTCCGACTCCACGTGCTGCAGGAAGAAGCGGCGGTTGCGCAGGCCGGTCAGCTGGTCGGTCAGGCTGACCTCCTCCAGCGCCTTGTAGGCGCGTTCCAGCTCGAGATTCTTTTCCAGCAGTTGCGCCTGGGCGGCGGCGTTGTCCAGCGCGATAGCGCCGTAGGCGCACAAAGTGCGGAAGATCAGCCGTTCGCGTTCGCCATAGGCGCGCGGCAGCATCGACTGCACCGTCATTACGCCCAGCACGCGCTCGCCGACCATCAGCGGCGCAAACAACAGCGTGAGGGTGGGCAGAGTGCCGGGAATCAGGTTGGGCGTATCGGACTTGTCTTCGATCTCGATCAGGATTTCGTCGCGCTCGCGCACGCAGCGCGCCGTGTTGAAATTCGTGTCGGACAAGGAAATGCGCATCGAAGGCAATGGAAGTCCCATTTCAACGCCAAATGCGCAATGCAGGAAGTCGCCGTCCGCCTCCAGCAGGAAGATCGAGAAGTGCGTCGAATCCAGCAAACCATGCACGTGGCGATCCAGCGCGCGGAATACCGCCGACGCATCGAGTTGCGCGGTAATTTCCTGGCCAATCGCGGACAGGTGGCTCAGCGTGGCACTGGTCTGGGCCAGCACTTCCGCGCGCTGTGCTTCGGCGGCGGCGAGCTGGCGATGGTGCTCGCCTTCCGTCTGGGCGCGCTGGGTCTGGTGCTGCACCTGCATCGCAATCGCGCGGTTGGTCGCCTCCTGGCTGTTGGTGCGGTCGCGCGCCGCATTGGCCTGCACTGAAAATTCATAGGCACGCGCGAAGTCGCCGACAGCGGCATACTCGCGCGCCACCGCGTCAAGCAGTTCGCCGGGAACGATATAGCCGTCGATGGTGGCGGCAATCATCAAGGCCTCGCGCAGGTACTGCAGCACGGACAGCGCGTTGCCCGCATGGATGTCGGCCAACACCCGCAAGGCCGCGATCTGGCTGAATGGATCGTTCAGCTCGCGCGCCAGCGCCAGCGCCGACATGGCAGCGGACTGCGCCTCCTCCATCCGCCCCAGGCCGGCCAGCGCATGCGCCTGGCCGCGCCGCGCGCAACTGTGGAAATCGCTCTGCGCCAGCGCGTGACCGCGCTGTTCCAGTTCGCGGAAGCTGGCCAGCGCCGCTTCATGATCGCCAAGGTCCAGCGCCAGGTCGCCCTGGTATTCCAGCGCCATGACGAAGGCGCGCGAGCCGGACAAGGGCGCCAGCATCTGCAGCGCATCGCGCAGCAGGGCTTTGGCTGCCGGCCGCTGGCCGAGGTGGCGCAGCGTTTCGGCCGATTGCACCTGGGTCAGGCCAATGCACATAGGCCAGCCGGTCGGCCGCGCCAGCTCCAGCCCGCGCTGCATCCATTCCAGCGCGGCGTCGTGCGCATTCAGGCGCGTGAAGGCGTTGCCGATATTGGTGGCGAGGATCACGGCGCGGCGAACCTGGCCGGAAACCAGGGCCGCTTCGAATGCCGCGATCAGGTGGCTGATGGCGCGGCCGAACTCCGCCGCCTGGAAAGCCGCCGTGCCGAGGTAGTCGGAAATCCAGCCCGCCACCACCGGGTGGCGGCCGGCCAGGTCGATCGCAAAGCGTTTGCTCCAGCGCGCGTTGGCCGCCGGCGCATTGCGGAAGACGCTGAACAGCGCCGCCAGGCTCTCGAAAATATCAATGCGCATGGCGTCGCCGGATGCGCGGGCATCGGCGATGGCCAGCGCCAGCTCATTGTCGCAGCCGGCCGAGTCGCCGCGGTCGACGGCGATCCAGGCCAGCAGGCTGTGGGTGTCGGCGGCGCCCAGCCGGTCGTTATGGCGGGCGAATTCCAGCATGGCGCGTTCGGCGATGGCGCTGGCGGCGTCGAGGTCGCCGCCGAGCCAACGGATTTCGGCTTGGGCCAGTTCCCAGCGCGCGGCCAGCACACGCCTTTCCGCCGCCGGCAAAAGAAAGGCTAGCGAAGTTGCTTCGGCGACAAGTTGCGCCGAACGCACACCATCGCGCTGGCGCAGGTGCCACGCCAGCCGCGACAGCAGTTGCAGACGATGTTCGCCCTCAGAAAGCGGCAATTCCGCCTCCCACTGTGCCAGCTCCTCGTCGAGCGCGAACAAATCCACTACTTGATATCCTTGAAATAGGTGTTGCAGCGAAGAATCATACCGCACGACCGGACTTTTCGGTGTTCAAGTAGCTTAAGACCAGCTGAACAAACAACGCGGCGGCTGCCCGCCGCAGGCAATCAGCGCCGTTCCGGCTTGCTGTCGCGGGTGCCGGAATCCGGCTTGTTGCCGCCACTGGTGCCGTGGTCGTGGCTGTCGGCTTCCGTCCGCGGCGTGTTGCCGGAGCCAGTGCTGCCCTGGGTGCCGCTGCTGCCCACGGTCGAACTACCACCCTTCATGGCGGCATTCAACTGTTCGGCATTGTTCAGGTGCTGGTGGATGGTGGGCTGCAGGCGGGTGGCCAGCGATTTCAGTTCGCTGTCCTGGGCCGTCGACTCGGCCTTGCTCACCAGCTGGTGCGCTTCCTTGTGTGCCTGGACACCGGCCTGCTCCATATAGCTGCGGTCGAACTTGTCGCCGGAGAGTTTTTCCAGCTTAGCGGCCATGGCTTTGTGCTTGGCATCGAGCTCGGTCGGCAAGGTCAGGCTGCGCGCGGCGGCAACCTTGCGCACTTCTTCCAGCCCTTTGGTGTGATCATCGACCATTTGCTGGGCGAAGCTCTTGACCCGGTCGCTCTGGGTCTTTTGCAAAGCCAGCTTGGCAGTTTCGATCTCCGCCATATTGGCCATGGCAAGGTCGGTCAGCATTTTCTGGTCCGACTTGGCGAGGCCTTCCGCCCAGGCGCTTCCGACGCCAAGCAGGGCCGACAACACAGCTACACGCATGAAATTGTTCATCGCATCCTCCGTGACAGAATAGGCAGGAAAATATTTTAGGCAGGATGGAATAAGCTGGCCACACGCTACGTATACGCAATACTCATCACTCACGGAGGACAAAATGAAAGCTATCGTACTGACCCTGGCTGCCCTGCTGAGCACTGCCGCCGTCGCTGCCGAACCGCTGAAAAAAGCGGATGGCGTGTATGTCGATGCCGCCGGCATGACCGTCTATACCTTCGACAAGGACGTTGCCGGCAGCGGCAAGAGCGCCTGTGTTGACGGCTGCCTGAAGAACTGGCCCGCCGTTGCCGCCACTGGTGAGCTGGCTGCGCCGTGGTCGGCCATCACCCGCGATGACGGCAGCAAGCAACTGGCCTACAAGGGCAAGCCGCTTTACCTGTTCGTCGGCGACAAGAAAGCCGGCGACCGCGCCGGCGACAACGTGAAGGATATCTGGCACGTCGTCAAGGATTAAGCGGATGCAGGAAATGCATGAACGCCTGCTGGCCTGCCTGCCGCGCCTGCGCCGCTACGCGCGGGCGCTGACCGGCGATAGCGCCAGCGCGGACGACCTGGTGCAGGACACCGTGGAACGCGGCTGGGCGCGCATCGCCCAGTGGCGGCCGGACGGCGACCTGCGCGCCTGGCTGTTCGGCATCATGCACAACCTGCACGTCGACCAGTTGCGGCGCTCGCCACCGCCGGCGGTGGAGCTGGATGATGGCGATCTGCCGGTTGCGCCGCTGGCGGAATCGCTCGGCCTGCGCGACCTGGAACGCGCGTTGCAGCAACTGCCGCCGGCCCAGCGCGAAGTCCTGCTGCTGGTGGCCTTGGAAGAAATGCGCTACGAAGACGTGGCGGCCACGCTCGACATTCCGCTTGGCACCGTGATGTCGCGCCTGAGCCGCGCACGCGAGAATTTGCGGCGGCTGATGGCGGGACAGCCGCCAGCCGCCAGTTTGAAGGTAGTCAAATGAACGAAGCCGAATTGCAAGCCTGGGTCGATGGCCGCCTGCCGCCGGATCGGCAGGCAGCGGTCGATCGCTACCTGGCCGACCATCCCGCCGAAGCCGCGCGCCTGCAAGCCTACCGCGAGCAGAATGCCGCCCTGCACGCTCTGTTCGATGACGTGCTCGAGGCCCGCATTCCGGATGCGCTTCATCCGCCGCCCCCTGGCGCAACATCCGCCCCAGGCTCCCCCGGCACCGGCGGCGATGCGGCTCGCCGCCCCGGCAAGGCCGCGATGTCCCGCTCGTGGGCCATCCCCGCCTGGCGCCGCATGGCTGCGATGCTGGCCGTCGCCGTTGGCGCCGGCGCGATCGGCGGCGCCGCCGGCTGGACGCTGCGCGGCGCGGGAACGGATAGCGGCACAGGGTCAATGGCCAGCGGCGCATCCCAGGCCCTGGCCGCCCTGCCCCGCCAGGCAGCCATCGCGCACGCTGTTTACACGCCCGAAGTCAGGCATCCGGTGGAAGTCGGCGCCGACCAGCAGCAGCACCTGGTGGCCTGGCTGTCGAAACGCCTGGGCAAGCAGCTACGCCCGCCGCAGCTGGCAAGCCAGGGCTATGAGCTGGTGGGAGGCCGCCTGCTGCCCGGCGACAGCGGCCCGGTCGCCCAGTTCATGTACGCCGATGCCGGCGGCCAGCGCCTGACGCTCTACGTCAGCTCCGGCCAGAAGCAAAACCGCGACACCGGATTCCGGTTCGCGCAAGAAGGAAACGTGGGAGTATTCTACTGGATCGACGGCAGCTTCGGCTATGCGCTGTCGGCTGCCGTCGGCAAGAAAGAGCTGTCGCAGATCGCCAACGCGGTCTACGAGCAGCTCCAGCCTAATTAGGCATGCGGCGGCCGGCTTCGGTGATGCGGTTGCGCATCACTTCCGGCGCGGCAGGCCCTGGCGCGAACATATAGTCCTCGTCATTGATGGCCAGGCCGCTATTGGCATCGACCAGAACCTGGTCGGCCGGCTTGCCGGTTTCGCGGCTCACCACCAGCAAGCTGGCGCCTTCCGGCGACAGGTGCTCGTTACCCCAGGCGATGAAGGCCAGCAGCACTGGCTTGAAGTCGCGGCCCGCCTTGGTCAGGATGTATTCGTAGCGCGGCGGACGGGTGCTGTACTGGCGGCGCTCCATCAGGCCGCCCTCGACCAGACCGGCCAGGCGACGGGTCAGCATGTTCGGCGCGATCTTCAGGCTCTTCTCGAATTCATCGAAGCGGGTCAGGCCATAGAACGCATCGCGCAGAATCAAGATGCTCCACCACTCGCCTACCTTGCCGAGGCTACGCGCGATCGGGCAGGGCATTTGGCCAAAGTCGGTATGTTTCATGTTGCCTCCTAGTCAGTTGGTTTAATTTAACCAGTTGAATGCTTCAGACTCAATTGAACCGCGAAAACACCCCTAAAAGACTCACCAAAAATCACTCTTGCAAGGAACGTCGCTATCTTCTTTCCATTCGGCGTTGTTGCGGCGCACACTACTTTTGCCAGAGGAGAGAATGCCTTTGCCAGATGTGAATTGCGCAACATTTTTTTAAACATGGGCATAATAAGCAACACGGCCCCACCCTGAGCAACCATGTACCTGACCAGCGATGCACAAGTGCGCAATATCCTGATCGTGGATGATTCCGCGTTCGAACAGCGCATGCTCGTCGACTTGTTAAGCGAAATGCCGTACCGGGTGTCGGTGGCCTTCAATGGCGAGCAGGGCTATCAACTGGCGCTGTCCGGCCAGCCCGACCTGATCCTGCTGGACGTGCGCATGCCGAATATGGACGGCTACACCTGTTGCCGTTTACTCAAGGCCAACCCGGCCACGCGCGATATCCCGATTATTTTCCTGAGCGGCACCGAAGCGGTGGAAGACCGCATCATGGGCCTGCAGCTTGGCGGCGTCGACTTTGTCAGCAAGCCGTTTACGCCGGGTGAACTGGCGGCACGCATCCACGTGCACCTGAATTTGATGAAGCGCCCCGCGGTGGAGGCCGCGGAGCCCGAGCCGATCGACACCGACTCGGTCATCGTCAACGCTGCCAAGCGCCTGATCTACGACAACCTGGCTGCCCTGCCCGGCCTGGCGGAAATCGCCGCCAGCGTAGGCACCTACCGCGAAAAGCTGAACCAGCTGTTTCGCACCCACACCGGCATGACCGTGTTTGCCTATATCCGCGAAGCGCGCATCCAGCGCGGCATGCACCTGCTGCGCGATACCGACATGGACGTGCAGGACATCGCGCTGCTGCTGGGCTTTGCCAATGCCGGCAATTTTGCTACCGCCTTCCGCGAGCGGATGGGTACCACTCCCAGCAGCTATCGCGCCTCGATCATTAAAACTTGTGATTGAGCTTGACTGAGGCGAAGCGTCCGCGCGGGTCGCCTTGCGTGAAGTCGAAGAAGGCGAACGAGCTATCCCACGAAGGCTTGCGGTCGAACGCATTGGCCAGGACCAGGTTCACGCTGGTGGCCGCGCTGATCTTGTAGCCCACGTTCAGGTCCACCGTGGCGTAAGGCTTCACGCGCTCGCCCGGACGGGTAGTCTGCTCGTAGCCGTCAACATAATTCCAGGCGGCGTTGGTGGTCCACTGGCCCAGTTCCCAGGTGGCGCTGGTGGTGCCGCGCCATTTTGGGATGGAGCCGAAGTAGTTGGTGCCGGCGCCGTTGGTCAGCGGCTCGCCGTTCGCCAGCGGCTGCTCGTACTTGAACACGCGGCTCAGCTGCGCGTTCAAGGTCACGTTGCCGTAAGCGGTCTTCGGCAGCTTGTAGCGCAGGTCGACGTCGATGCCGCTCACCACGCGCTCGCCCTGGTTGGCGTACTGGCGGTACAGCGTCAGGATGCGGCCCTGGTCGTCGCGCACCACTTTCTCGGGGTGGATGCTTTCGTTGGCCAGGATGGTGTCGGTGCTTTCCGTGTCGATCACCCCCTTGGTGCGGATATGGTAGAAGTCCACGCCCACGCTGCTATTGGCCGAGGGCGACAGCACGAAGCCCAGGTTCAGGTTCTTCGAGCGCTCAGGCGACAGTTCGGTATTGGCAACGGTGATATTGGTGACGCCGCGCGGCTGGCTCGGGGTGATCGGGTCTTTCGCGTCGATCACGGAACCGTAGCTGACCGAGGTCGAATTGGTGATCTCCGGCAGCGACGGTGCGCGGAAGCCGCGCGACACGGTACCGCGCAGCAGCAGCCACGGGGCGGCCTGGTAGCGCACGCTGGCTTTCGGCGAGAAGGCGGAGCCGAAGTCGCTGTATTTGTCGGCACGGCCGGCGAGGTTGACGGTCAGGTCTTTCAGCACCGGCACGTTGAATTCGGCGAAGGCCGCGGTGACTTCGCGCTTGCCCTTGATGATATTGATCGCAGGGCGCAGTTCGGTGCCGGACAACACGGCAGTCGAGGTGTTGGAATTCATTTCTTCCTGGCGCCATTGGCCGCCGAAGGCGAAGCCCAGCGCGCCGGCCGGCAGGTCCAGCAGTTCCTTCGATGCGTTGAAGTCGGCCACGGTCAACGTGGATTCGGCAGGGCGCAGGGTCGACAGGCGCAGGCGGTTGCGCACTTCTTCGCTGTTCTTCGACTGGTCGGCGAAATTGTAGCTGCCGTCCGCCAGCACTTTTTCAAACTCGTAGCGGTTGACGAAGTTCTGTACGGTTTCCTTCAGCTTGCTGCCCGAACGCGCGATCGAGGCGTCGTATTCCCAGCCGCTCCAGACACCCTTGATGCCGGTCAGGATGCGGTAGAAGTCCACCTTGTCCTGCTTCATGCGCGGGCCCAGGTCGAACAGCGTGGCAGTGAATGGCAGCGCGGTTGCACCGGGATTGTTCGGGTGGCCCACCGGCAGTACGACGCCGATGTTATCCAGTGCCTGCTTGCTGTTGTTCCAGGCGCGCAGGCCGCTACCCACGGTCAGGGGCGCGCCAAAGGTCTGCTCCGCCCAGGAATAGCCGTACAGGCCTTCTGCGTAGGCTTCGGTGTCGCCATTCAGTTTCAGGGTGCCGCGCAGCGAGGTATGCACGCGCTCCACGCCCGGGATCAGGGTGCGGAATTCGGCCGGGTTGTAGGCCAGCACCTGGCCGCTCTTGCCCGGCGTGATGTCGCCGTAGTTCTGCACCTGCAGCGGGCCCTGCACGCCGCCCAGCTGCCTGGTCGCGTCGGAAGTGCCGTAGTAATTGGTCGGCGTCCATGCCAGCGTGCCGTTGACATGGCCGCGGAAGTCGCTGCCGCGCAGGTAGGACACGTCGGTTTGCTGCAGCTTGTCGCGCTTCAACGCGTCCAGCGAGAACACCACGCTCCAGCCTTGTTCATCGAGGCTGCCAAAGCCGGTCTGCAGCGACGCGCTGCGTTCAAGCTGGCCGGTGCCCTCGGTGGACGAACCCACTTGCGCACTGACTTCGGTGCCCTTGAATTCCTTGTACAGGATGATGTTGACCACACCCGCCACCGCATCCGAACCGTAGACGGAAGAAGCGCCATCTTTCAGCACCTCGATGCGCTGCACTGCGGCCATCGGCAGCGAGTTCAGGTCGACGAAGACTTCCTGCAGGTCTTGCGCCGTAGCGTACGACGACACGCGCTTGCCGTTCACCAGGATCAGGGTGTTCTTCTGGCCCAGGCCGCGCAGCGACAGGCCCGCCGTGCCGGCCGAGAAGCTGCCGGTGTACTGCTCGTTGTAGCTGTTGCCGCTGTTGGCGGAAATGGTGCGCAGGATATCGGCCACGGTGGTCTTGCCGGTAGCGGCCAGCTCCTTGGCGGTCAGCACCTGCACGGCGCTGGCGCCTTCTTTCTGCGAGGTGCGGATATTCGAACCGGTAACGACGACGCGCGCCAGTTCTTCTTCTGCGTAAGCGAGTTGCGGGAATGCGGCGGCAATGGCCAGCGTAATGCTCAGTGGCTTGATCATGGTCTTCCTTTTGGGTGTGCGACGCCCTCGCCGGCCGGTATGGCAGGTCGGGCAAAACTAAGGGGATGGGTTGCTTAGCAGCGGCACATGCACTGCGCCATGCAGAGCATGTAGATGGTGTGGCGGCGGAGGACGGCTTGCGTATTCATGCGGCGACTATAACGCCGACCTTTCATTTCTGAAACTAATTAAATTTCAGACTCATATGCAATTTGAATATATAGACAGCCTTGTCTACATTTCGCCACAGGAAAAACGACGAAGTATACAACTCTGTCTAGACAGGCTATTCTAGTCAAAACCTTACAAGGAAATAAACATGGCTACCATTCCGAAACCCACTCCGGCCGAACTGGAACTGCTGCAGGCGATCTGGCCGCTGGGCCCCGCCACCGCCAAGCAGGTACACGAAGCCATGCTGGCCGAGAAGCCCGACCTGGCCTACGGCGCCGTGCTGCGCCTGATGCAGATCATGCATGGCAAAGGCTTGCTGATCCGCGACGAGAGCCAGCGTTCCCATATCTATGCCGCCGCCGTGGCGCGCGAGGCGATGCAGGGCAATATGCTGCAGGACCTGTTGCAGCGCGCCTTCGCCGGTTCCGCCAAGGCGCTGGTGCTGGCGGCACTGAAAAGCGGCATCTCGAAAAAAGAGCGCGCTGAAATCGAAGAATTGCTGAAGCAGGAGGACAAGCCGAATGAATGACGTGATCCATGCCGCCGGCTGGGCCCTGATCCACTTCCTCTGGCAAGGCACGCTGGTCGGCCTCGCTGCCGCCGCCTTGCTCTGGCTGATGCGCGGCGCACGCCCCGGCAAGCGCTATGTCGTGGCTTGCGCAGCCATGCTGGCCTGCCTGCTGTGGCCCGCCTGCGAATTTGCGAGCGCGCTGCAAACCACGCCGCGTTCGCTGCAAGCACTGGTGCTGGCGGGCGGCGACAGCAAGTTCGGGCAAAGCGAACTGCTGGCCAGCATCGACAGCCGCTTGCCGCTGCTGGTAGCGGCCTGGCTGGCCTGCGTCGGCGCGCTGGCACTGCGCAGCGCCTTCGGCCTGGCCTGGATCGCCCGCGCCCGCCGCACCGGCGGCCGCAACGAGCACTGGCAGCAACGCCTGTCGGGCCTCGCCGGGCGCCTTGGCATACGCCGCGATGTCGGCCTGCGCATCGTTGAAACGCTGGCCAGCCCTATTACGGCGGGCTGGTGGCGCCCCGTCGTGCTGGTGCCGGCGGCGCTGGTGGCGCGCATGCCGCCGGAATTGCTGGAAGCCCTGCTCGCCCATGAACTGGCCCATGTACGCCGCCACGACTTCCTGATCAACCTGCTGCAAAACGTGGTGGAAATCCTGCTCTTCTACCACCCTGCCGTGTGGTGGCTGTCACGCAGGATCCGCCAGGAACGCGAGCTGGTGGCCGATAGCATCGCCGCCCAGTTGACCGGTGAACCGCGCCGCCTCGCACTCGCCTTGTCCGAACTGGAGAAGATGCAGTTCGCCTCCCGGCGCATGGCACTGGCAGCCGACGGCGGCGACCTGATGCAACGCATCCGCCAGTTGATGGCGCCGCAAGAGCAGCGCAGCAACTGGAAAGCCGCCGTGGCCGCAGCAGGCGTCGCGGCAGCTTGCCTGACCGGCTATGCCAATGCACGCGTTGACGCCGCCAACGTGCCGGTCGCGCGCACGCCGGCCGTAGTCGACTTCAAATCCTGCGCCAAGCCGCTCTGGCCTGCCGAGGACCTGCAAGCCGAGCATACCGGCACCGTGACGCTGTCGTTCAACATCGACGCGGGCGGCAGGGTCGCCGGTTCGAAAGTGCTCGGCTCCAGCGGACACCCTGGCCTGGACAAGGCAGCGCAGGCCGGTATCAGCAAATGTCATTTCAAACCTGCCAAGGTACGCGGCAAGCCGGTCGCAACCTGGCAGCAGATGAAGTACGTATGGACCCTCGAATAAGGAGATAGAGCAATGAGACACCCTTGCACCACCGCCCTGCTGGCAAGCCTCGCCGCTTGCGCCCACGCCGGCTCGAGCGATACAGCGCAGCGCCCTGTCGTGGAATTCAGTTCCTGCGCCAAGCCGGCCTGGCCACAAGCGGACCTGGATGCCGGGCACACCGGCACCGTCACCCTCAATTTCACGGTGGACGAAAACGGCGCCGTCAAGGATTCGGCCATCGTCAAATCGTCCGGCCACCCTGCCCTGGACGAAGCCGCCCGCAGCGGCATCGCCAAGTGCCGCTTCAAGAACGGCCCCGGCAAAAACGACCTGAAATACACCTGGATCCAGGAGCACGGCAAATGATGTTGAGATCGACCATCGCAACAATGGCACTCTGCCTGATGTCGGCCGCCTGCAGCGCCCAGGCATCCGGCACGGCGTTGCCGCAGCATCCGTTCGTCAGCACCAGCGGCAAGGCGCAACTGTGGATGCGGCCCGACATCGGCGAAGTCAAGTTCGAAGCCGGCGCCCAGGACGCCAGCTCCGAAACCGCCGCAGCGCAACTGCAGCAGCTGAGCGCCGGCGCGATGCAGCTGCTGGCCGAGCACGGCGTGCAGGAAGCCGACATCGAATCCTACGAGGTCGAAAAGAAGACCGTCCCGCTCGCCGATGGACAAGCGCCGGCCTATTCAATGGGACGCCTGTTCCATGCCCGCGTGCGCGACCTGGCGCAATGGCCGGATTTGATCGCCAGGCTGGTGGAGATGGCCCACATCACCAGCATCAGCTCCACTTTCGACCGCACCGACAGCGACGATATCAACACCCAGCTGATGGCCGCCGCCGCCGATGACGCGCGCAACAAGGGCAACTCACTGGCCAAAGCCTTCGGCCGCAAACTCGGCCCGGTGGTCGCCATTGCTCGCGGCCCGCTGGCCCAGGTCGGAGCGCCGTTCATGGAACGGCAGGCAGGCCGGGAAACGCGCGGCACCACCCCGCAAACCGGCAAATACAGCGTGCCGGATTCTATCGCCTATTCACAGACCGTGAATGCCATCTTCGTCCTGAAGTAAGCCAAATTCCATGAAACTTCGATTGATCGCCTGCGCGGCGATGGTCTTCGCACGCGCCTACGCCCAGGAAACACCGCCCATCGTGCAGGTCAAAGCCAGCGCCGACATGCAGCGGCGCGAGGATACCGCCTCCCGTATCGTCATCAGCCGCGAGGAAATCCTTCGCCACGGCGATGCATCGGCGCTGGACGTGATGCGGCGCCTGCCCGGCGTCACGGTATCCGGCAATGCACCGCGCATGCGCGGCCTGGGCGCCGGCTACACGCAATTGCTGGTCAACGGCGAACGCCCCGTGCCCGGGTTTTCGCTGGACGCACTCTCGCCCGGCATGATCGAGCGCATCGAGATCATGCGCGCCACCACCGCCGAGTTCAGTGCGCAAGCCATCGCCGGCACCATCAACATCGTGTTGCGCAAGGCACCCGGGAAACGCTCGCGCGAATGGAAGCTGGCGACGCCCATCCCGCGCCATTTTGGCAGCGACCGCGCCGAGATTGCGCTGGGCGACAAGAGCGAAGGCCTGTCTTACACCGTCAGCGCCAGCCTGCACCGGATTACCAATGAACGGACCGAAACCGGCAGCGTTCAGCACAGCGACGCAAGCGACACGCCGGATGCCTTGCGCAAGGACGAAGGCCATTCACTGGCCCGCGGCTACATCCTTAACCTCAACAAACGCCTGGGGTGGACACTGGCCGCCGGCGAAACAATCAGCTGGAACACCTTTGCCAGCGCCACGCTGTTCCGCTTCGAGCGCGACACCATGCCGGCCGTCGAGTTCGGCCCCGGCTATCCGTATGGACGGGAAGGCATGCGGCGCAGGGACCTCACCCGGATCCTGCGCACCGAGCTGGCATGGTCGCGCAAACTGGAAAGCGGCGCGCGCCTCGACGCCTCCTTCAGCCTCAACGGCAATGACACGCAGCGCAAGCGCACATACACGGCCGACAGTTTGCAGGGTGCGCCGCTGCTGATGCGACGCTACGAAACCTCTCCCGATAGCAGCGGGGCAGCCAGCACCGGCAAATACGCCTGGCCCGCGCTTGGCAGCCATACCTTGAGCGCTGGCTGGGACATCAGCCGGAACATGCAGCGCGAACACGAAGTCCAGCGCGACAGCCACCCCAGCGGCCCCGCGCCAATCGACTTCGACCGACATACCGACGCACGGCTTAGGCGCGCCGCCCTGTACCTGCAAGACGAATGGGAGCTCGGCAAGGGACTGTCGCTGTATGCCGGCGTGCGGCGCGAAAGCAGCAGTACCCGCTCGTCGGGCAGCGATTTTGCCGTTGCCGAAAACCGCATGGCGCAAACCAGCCCCACCCTGCAGGCGCTGTGGAAGCTGCCGGGCGAACCCCGGCGCCAGCTTCGCCTGGCCCTTGCTTCGAGCTACAAGGCGCCCGAGTTGCAACAGCTTGCGCCGCGCCGCTTCCTGAGCCTGGTCAATACAGAAAGCGACCCCGACCAGGGCGGCAACCCTGGCCTGCGGCCTGAAACCGCGCGCGGCGCCGACCTCGCGTTCGAAACTTACGGCAAGGATGGCGAGCTGGTTTCGCTGACGCTCGGTACACGCCGCATCGACGACGTCATCCTCGATGTGCTGCGGCTGGAAGATGGCCGCTGGGTGATTTCGCCACGCAACAGCGGCCGCGCGCAAACCCGTAGCCTGGAACTGGAATGGAAGCAGCCGCTGGAAGGCACGCCCTGGCGTTTCTCACTCAACGCCGGCCGCCACTGGTCCGAGGTGGAGTCGGTAACTGGGCCCGGCAACCGGCTGGCACGCCAGCCGCGCTGGAACGCCACGGCAGGCGCCGAATACCGCAGCGGCCCCTGGGGCGGCGGTGCAACACTGGTGGCCACCGCTGCCGGCTGGAGCCGCATCACGGAAGCGCAAGCGGCATATACCGGCGGGCAGCGCGAACTGGGCGCCTACCTTACGTATCGCCCCGGGATCGGAGGCCTGCTGCGCATCAGCGCTTACAACCTGTTGAAGCAAGCGACGCGCGAAGCCCGCAGCTACCAGGATCCGAACGGCCGTACCACCGGCACGTTCCGCGAATATAACGCAGCCAGGGTGTCCATCGGCTACGAGCGGTCCTTCTAGGCTCCAGCCGCGCGTTGCCGGCGCCAGTGGCGCCACGCGACAAGGGCATTGATCCAGTAAGCCGCATACAGCGCGGCCGTCAAGTACAGGCCGCGGCTGGCGTACAGCGGGACCGAAATGGTATTCACCAGCAGCCATACCGGCCAGTTCTCGATGCGGCGCCCCATCAGCAGAACTTGAGCAATGATGGAGAACATCAGCACCGTCGAATCGACGAAGGGCGCGTAGGCATCGGTGTAATGCTTCAGCATCACGCCATAGGCGGCCGTAGCGGCGATGCCCGCCAGCGCCATCTTCAGCAAGGTCACAGTGCGCGTGGTGCGGATATGCAGCGCATGGCCATGGTCGCCGCGCAGCCACTGGCGCCAGCCGATCATGCAGGTGGCGATGAAGAACAGCTGCAGCGCCACGTCGGCATACAGCTGCGAACCGTAGAACAGTACAGAGAACAGCGCGCAGCCGACGATGCCGGTCCACCAGGAATGGATGTTGTTGCGTCCCGCTAGGAAGATCGAGACTGCCATGATCGCGTTGGCGGCAATTTCAAGCGGCTCTGCCATTCTTACCTTCAGGATCTCGATAAAATGACCAGCAGGCCCCGCATGTCTTCGCCGCTCTCCTGGCGCAAGGTGCTCGGGGTAACTTCATTGATGGTGAAACCATGGCTGCGCGCCAGCGCTTCAATGCCGGCGCGCGAGTGCGCGTAGCGGCCGGACGAGCGCAGCACAAACTCTTCAGCGCCTGGGTGTTCCTCGACCGAGAAGGCAAAGCAGCCTCCACCGCGCAGCGCCAGGCGGGCCACGGAAAATACCGGCTTCAGGTCGCCCACATACACGAAAACGTCGGCGGCAACGATGACGTCAAGACTCCCTGGCCGCACGCGCAGATAGCCAACCATGTCGCCGCAATACAGGCCGTCATACAAGCCGGTATCGCGGGCGCGATCCAGCATGTGCGGCGACAGGTCGACGCCTTCCAGCAGGCAGGCCAGCGGCCGCAGCAACGGTCCGCACAGGCCGGTGCCGCAGCCGGCGTCCAGCACATCGAGTTCGCCCGGCGGCAGGTGGCGGCGCAGTGCCTCCACCAGCAACGATGGCGTGCGGTAGCGCAGCACGTCGACCAGGTGGCGGTCGAAATTGCCGGCGTACTGGTCGAACAGCGCCTTCACATAAGCAGCCGGCGAGGCGCCCGGCGCCTGCTCAGCGCCCATGATGGCCAGCATGTAGCCGACGGTTGCGGCATCGGCGCCAAAAGCCAGCGCTGCCTGGTAGGCCTCGACGGCCGCTGCACGGCGGCCCATGGCGCGCAGGGTATTCGCCAGGCCGAGCTGGGCGCGCGCGTAACGCGGACGCACGGCCAGCGCATCCTGGAAGCTCGATAGCGCTTCCTCGTAGTCCTGGGCGCGCAACAGCAAGGCACCGCGCGAGCACCAAGCTTCCGCATATTCCGGCTGCAGGTGCAGCGCGCGCTCGAAGCCTTCCAGCGCATCGGCCGGCTTGCCCAGCGCCAGCAGCGAAACGGCGGCGCCATGCAGGGCTTCCGGGTATTCCTGCCTCACTCTCAGCGCTGCGCCAAAACTGTCCAGGGCCGCTTCGTGACGGGCCAGCGTTTGCAGCGCCAGTGCACGGTTGCACAGGGCGTCCGCATTGCCGGGAGTGAGGCGCAGCGCGGCATCATAGCTCTCCAGCGCGCGCTCGAGATGCCCCAGGTGGCGCAAGGCGTTGCCGCGATTACCCAGGGCGATGGCGTATTCCGGCTGCAAGGCCAGCGCGCGTTCGAAACTGGCCAGGGCCTCGTCGTAGCGGCCCAGGTCCTGCAGCGCCACGCCGCGGTTGCAGTGGGCAATCGCGCGGCGGCTGTCGATGGCCAGCGCGCCATCGATCAGGTCCAGCGCGCGCTGGGGCTCGCCCTGCTGGCGCGCCAGGGCGCCGCTCAGGTGCAGGGCATCGAAGTTCAGGGGCTGGGTGCGCAGCACCTCATCATAGAGGGCTTGCGCGCGGCCCAGTTCGCCATTCTTGTGCAGTGCGACGGCCTGTTGCAGGAGTGCATGTATTTCGTTCATGGCCTGTATTACACCAAGCCGTAACACGGGCGTCAAACGGCCGTCATATTGGGCCAGCAAAATGCGTGCACCTGGCGCTGCGGCGCCACTACCGGGGCCGGCGGTCGGGAAATATACCGGCACCACACAGACAAGCTTTCCACTTTACAGCGACGCTGCCATCTGAAACACTGTCCTCGTGGATACTTTCGGATGCCTTCGGCCATGAGGCTGTTGCTCGCTGCACTGCTGATACAACTTGCCGGCCCTGCCGGGGCTTGCACCCTGCGCCTGGCGCCGGAAGAATGGCCGCCATACTTTTATCACAATGACAAGGAAGTGCTGGGCGGCGTCGATTTCGAATTGCTGCAGGCCATACTCAAGCATGCCGGCTGCGGCCTGCAGCTGGAGAAGGAAATGCCGCCGGCGCGCCGCAATGTCCTGTTTCAGCAAGGCAAGCTTGACTTGCTGATGGCCGCTTCCGCGACGGAAGAGCGGCGCGGCTATGCCCGTTTCAGCCTGCCCTACCGGCAAGAGACCGTGGGCCTGTTCACCGTGCCGGAAAAGCTGGACAAGTTGCGCCGCATCGACAGCTTCCAGGACATCGTCACGCAGCGTGCCAGCCTGCTGGCGCCGCGCCTCGGTTATTACGGCGACGACTATGACCGCGCCCTGCCGCTCCTGAATGCGGAAGGCAGGCGCAGTACCTTCGGCACCTTCGAGCAAGGCATCAAGATGCTGGAGGCCGGGCGCGGTGACCTGATCATGGGCGACGCCAATGCCTTGCGGCATATCGCGCGGCTGCAGCATGTCCGCATCGTGCAGATTCCCTACGTCCCCTACCGCGCGCCTGTACACCTGATGCTGAATGCCGCCAGCACCACCCAGGCCCAGCTCGCGCGCATCAACCAGGCGATTACCCAGCTCGAGCAAAACGGCGCTTTGGCCGCCATCCGCGCCCGCTACGGCGTCAACTGATCACTTCCTGAATTCCGCGTAGGCCGCAGGAACATTGATACCTTTGTGCACCCAGTCGTAAATAGCATAGCCTTTGAACGCGGGCAGGTCGGCGTGCGACTGGGCCTGTTCCAGCGTCATGCCCTTGGCATGGGCATCCTGCACGGCGCTCCTGAGCGCCGCCAGATAGTCCAGATGCCACTTCATTGCCTCCTTGCCCATTACGGGGCCGTGTCCCGGCACAATCCGAGCATCGGCCGGCAGGAAGTTATAAAGGCGGGTCAGCGTATCCAGCGTGTCCTGCACATGGCCATCCAATAGCCATGGCAGCGAGGGCTGGCCGGCGATCACCGGATTGCCGGTAAAGGCAACTTTCGCCTGCGGGTCCCACACCACCAGGTCGCCACCGGTCTGCCCGAAGCCGAAGTCGATGATGTCGACCACCTTGCCGCCCAGGTCCAGCTGCACACGGCTGTCCTTGGCCACCAGCACGTCGCCGGTGCGCGGCTTGATCTTGTCGATGCCGCGCCCCTTGCCGAAGGCTCCCTCCATGAACTGGACATCCTTGGCGAAATTGGCGTCCACATATGCCTTGGCCGCGGCATGCTGGATCACGGTGGCCGATTTCGGCAGGTAGTAATTACCGTAGGAGTGATCGCCGTGGTAACTGGTATTGACGGCATAGCGCAGTACGCCATGACGCTTTGCTTCGGCCATCACCTGCTTGTGCAGGCGCTCATTGATCATGGTGTCGACCACCAGGACGCCCTTGCTGCCGCTCAGGATTCCGGAGGTGGTGGCGATCGGCACGCCTTCCGCAGCCCTGGCTGCGTCTGCAGGCAGCATGGCGTACACGCCCTCTGCCAACTTCTGCACCTTCAGTTGAACCTTGTTGGCGTCCCAGATCGGATCACCTGCCTGCGCGGTTCCGGCGGCCAGCAACATGATCGCGCTAATCGTGATGACTCTCATGCTTTTCTCCTGTGAAGGTTTTCAGGCAGCCTCCATCACAGCCGCTTGCCCTGTGCCTTGGCGCCTCGCGTCGAGCATACAGAATCCACGGGAGAAGAACAATGCATCCTTCGGCGGCCCTTCATTGGCCTGCCGGTGTTTCACTGCGCAGGAATTCCAGCACTTCCTCGTACAAGCCGAAACGGGCTGTTTCAAGGTGCATCACATGCGTGCCACGCGGGATGGCGACGTAGCGGGCCGCCTTGACCGTGGCCTGCAGCGCGCGATAGTCGGCGTCGCTGGGCCACGCGTCCCATTCGCCGCGCACCAGCAGCACCGGCATTTCCAGCCGCGCCGGATCGTAATAGCTGCGCCCCTGCTGCAGGTCCGTCAGGTCGGCACTGGGGCCGGCGGGGAAGCGCACTGCGCCCTCGCGGCGCGCATCCGATGCCAGCCATTGCGCGCCCCAGCGGGTAAAGATGTCGGGGTGCAGCAGCGCAGTTTCTTGCGGAGGACGCAGGCCGTCCATGGCGGCGATGCGCTGGGCTGGCGTCAACTCCTCGTAAGCATCGGCCGGCCTGGCCGGTGCGGGCAGTTGGGCGCCGTGGACTGTGCGCGGGGTAATCGCTGCAAACAGCACCAGCTTTGCTACCTTGGCCGCGTGCTCCTGCGCATAACGCGCGGCCGCCGAGCCGCCCCAGGAATGCCCGACCAGCAGGACCTGCTTCTTGCCGCTCCTGCGCAGCACGGCATCAACCGCATGGCCTACATCTTGCGCCACTTCGCGCGCGCGGCCGGGCGGCGACGGCGCATCGGCGGCGTAGCGGTCCGAAAGCCCATAACCGGGAAAGTCGAGCGCGTAAACGTCGTAGCCGCGTGCCGCCATCCAGTCCATCCACGACTGGCCATCCATGCGGAAATCGAAAGATAGTCCCGAGGGAAAGGAGGAGCCGTGCACGAACAGCACGGGCAGCGCGCCATTGCCACGATCAGGCGCCGTGTGGCGTACGCGCGCCACCAGTGCCGGCTGGTGGCTAGGGATATCGATTACTTCGTAAGCTGGCATGAAAGGCCCCCATAAAAGCCTTCATGCTAGCGGCAGCACTATCGCAACAATTCGCCCGGCGACGAAGAATGGATGCGTGCCAGCCTGCTATTTCAGCACGTAGCTCGCCAGGACTGCCTGCACCTCGTAAATGCTCAGGCGCTTGTTGAATTTTTGCGTGAACGGTTCCGCGGTGCTGGAAATCCAGATCTTCAGGTCAGCGTCGAGGTCCAGCGTACCGCCGGTCTCGATGCTGAAATGCGTCACGCTCTTGTAAGGGATCGAGTGATACTCCTTTTTACTGCCCGTGACGCCCTGGATATTCACCACGACCAGGCGCTTGTCGGTGAAAACGAAATAGTCGCGTATCAGCTGGTAAGCGTGTTCCACTCGCTCATTCGGCGCCAGGACTTTGGCAAAGTCTTCGCGCAAGTCCGCGATGTCGATCTTGGATGCGTTGCCCAGCATGCCGTCAAGGATTCCCACTTCAAACCTCCGTCTCAATGTTCAAAGTGGGAATCTACCACGTTACCGGCGGCAGCTCGCTACCGGAGTGGGCTCCACCACAAAGCTGTAATGGGCAGTGTAGTCGCCCTGGACCGGCTGCGTGCCGGAGGCGCCGGCATTCGGGCCGATGATATAGGTTTGTGCCTTTGGAATGCCGCCGTCGGCATAGGCCGCGATGTCGGTCGTGGCATTGCCATAGGCACGCACGATGTTCAGGCCGACCGTGTCGCGCAGGTAGCGCACGTAATCGGTCTTGAACTGTTGCGTATTGGGCGGGATGGGACCATCGCCGTAGGGGTTGGAGTGGTAATGCCATTGCCCCATGTTCTGGATCTTCAGCCACTCAAGGCCATCCTTCGTCACCCAGTAAGGCCGGCCGGTGAGGAAGATCACCTGGTAGCCTTTCTGGCGGTAGGCATTCACCACCTGCGGCGCATAGGAATACGCCGTTGCAGTCTTCACGCCGACATAATCGGCATAGGCTTCGAAATCGTTGATCGTCAGGGTGCCGTCGATGTCGAACAGCACCGCGTCGCGGCTTGGATCGACCACGCTCAGGTAGCCGCTGGTGCTGCTCAGGTCGCCCTCCACCACGAAGCGCACTGCATAGTCGCCGACCGGGCGCACGCCCAGCGGCACGTTGACCTTGCCGTCGCTATCGGTGATGAAGCTGCCGAGATACTGCCACTGCTGCATGCCGGTGCCGTACAGGTAAGCGTGCACCTTCTCGCCCTCCAGGTCCTTGTGCAGGACCGCGTCGTAATCGAATTTCCCGGTGATCGTTGCAGCCTGGCCGGCCTTGACGATGACGTCGTGCGCCATATGCCATGGCTTGTACAAGCCGGCGAGAATGGTGTTGCCGAAATTGGCAAAGCCCTTGCGCGCGGGCCCCGACAGCGCTGGCGGATTGGCCGCCGTCACGTAGTCCGGGCAGGCTGCCATGGCAGGAAGGGCGGAACAGGCGCACGCGATTGCGACCGCGCAGCTAAGGGATTTCAGCATCTATCGCTCCTCAAAATAGTCTATCGGTGAACGGATTGTTTCGGACTGCGAACCGGCCAAACTAGCAGGACTTTGCTACAAGTAAATGACCGCACGAGCCAAAATCTTAGAGGTGCGCCTCCATCGTGCGATGGCCTTTCGTGGAGTAAGTTTGCCGGTTCGGGGCACTTATTTTCGGAGGCAGAATGAAGCTGGCGGGCGTCATCGTTTCTCTCCTGTTCGGGATGCAGGCAGCGCACGCTGCCGACCTTGGCCTGGGCATCCGTACCCAATACGACGTGGCGCTGGATACACCGCTCAATCGCGTCCAGGTATTGGGTGCGCACAACGCCTGGAACGACAGCGGCGCCACCTGGGCCAACCAGCGCTGGCCGATGAACCAACTGCTCAACTCGGGCATTCGCAACATCGACCTTGACCTGCACATGAACAATGGCGAGGTACAGCTATGCCATCAGGATTGCTCGGCGATCTACGGCGCGCCCGACAACTACCCCAACGAGCTGTGGAAAATTCGCAACTGGCTTGACGCCAATCCGAAGGCGATTGTCTTCGTCGACCTGGAAGACCGCGCCAACAACCAGGCCGGCGTGGTGGGACCGTTGCTGTCGGTGTTTGGCAGCCTGCTGTACAAGCCTTCCGACAAGCCTGCCGCCCGCTGGGAATCGCCGCGCGAGATGATCGCCCGCGGCAAGCGCGTGATCGTCAAATCGGCCAACAACACCTACGACGGCGCCGTGGTCTGGCAAGGCCCGCTGTTCGCCACCGGCGCCGCGGGCGGCTGGAACAGCAGGCAGGTAAAGTATGTCAACACCGCCAACTGCACGGTGGACGGCGCGCCGATAGACCCGGAAAAAATCTACGCGGTTTCCGATTCCAAGCTGGGAAAGGACGTGCTGCCCGATTCCTGGGTCGACGAGACCGGCACCATCGATGCCTCCAACATTCCGGCCCTGATGCGCTGCGGCGTGGACAACGTCGATGCGGACCGCTGGGACGAAGGCATGATCGGTTCCGCGATCTGGTCCTGGGCCGATGGCGAGCCGAATGATTACAGCAACGAAGACTGCGCGCAAATGCGCGGGGACGGACGCTGGAACGATGCCGCCTGCACCGCTGCCTTGCGCTTCGCCTGCCAGAACAAGGCGCAGCCCGACGACTGGCGCGTCACGGCCGCCGCTGGCGCCTGGCAAGGCGGCAAGCAAGCCTGCATCGCAGCCTTCGGCAGCACCTTCGCGTTTTCCGTACCCGCCAACGCCTTCATGAACGAGCGCCTGCGCCTGGCGGCCGGCTCCAATCCAGTCTGGCTCAATTACTCGGACCAGGCGGAAGAAGGCAAATGGGAAAAGTATGACGATGCGCCAACCCGCTGGGACACCGGCGCCTATGGCAACAACGAGGACCGCGCGCAAACCTTGCGCCTGCCGGGCGCCGGTGCGGTGCGCGTCAATATCAGCGGCTCGCTTGGCGCCGGCGACGTGCTGCGCCTCTACGACAGCAACCGCCGCCTGCTGCAGGCCTTCAGCGGCGCGCTGGCCCATTCCCTGGTCGTGGCCGACAACGCCGTCATCGCGCAACTGGTAAGCGACGGCGCCGGCACGTCCGGCGGCGCCAGCATCAGCATTGAAGCGCTTGCCACATCCTGGAGCAGCGGAGCCTACGGCAACAACGAAGACCGCTCGCAGTGGCTGACTATTCCAGGCGCGGCCGCGCTGAAGGTCTACCTCAATGGCGGCACCGATGCGAACCGGGACTTCATCCACGTATATGACCGCAATGGGGCGCTGGTGAAATCGCTGTCCGGCGCCATCGCCACCAGCTTCATGGTCAGCGGCGACAGCGCGCGCATCCGGCTGGTATCGGACGGTTCAATCACCGGCACGGGGGTGACCGCCAGCGTCAAGCCGGGCAGCGCCTACGTGTTCCGCAAGCTGGTCGATGGCCGCGGCAAGTGCATGGACATCGAGGGCAACAATATGTCCAACGGCACGCCGGTCCACCACTGGAGCTGCCAGGGCCAGGTCACGCAACTGTGGTACCAGGACCCGGACGGCCTGCTGCGCAGCAAGAACAATCCCGACAAATGCGTCGACGTCTACGCCTTCGGCACAGGCAATGGCGCCAGGCTGGTGGTCTGGGACTGCAACGACAAGGCCAACCAGCGCTTCACCTGGTCCGGCCAGACCCTGCGTCCTGCCCATGCTCCAGGCAAGGCGGTCGACGTCAAGGACGCCTGGTGGGGCTCATTCGACGGACAGGACTTGCACCTGTGGGATTACCAGGAAAGCTGGGGCCAGTCCTGGCACTGGGAATGACTGGAAGATAAAGCCGGATCACGCCACCTTCCTTTTGTTGGCAAGGAAGGCGGTCGCCGCGTAGGCAGCCATAGGCCGCGAGAAATAATAGCCTTGCAGGTAATGGCAACCCAGCATGCGCAACTGCGCGGCCTGGCTCGCATCTTCAACGCCTTCCGCCACGAGTTCGAGGCCGAGGTTGCGCGCCAGGCCAACAGCAGTGGCGCAGATTTCCTGGTCTTTGGCGGACTTGCCGATATCGCGCACAAAGCTGCGATCGAGCTTGAAGGCGTGCACCGGCAGCAGTTTCAGGTAGCCGAGTGAAGAATAGCCGGTGCCGAAATCGTCGATCGACAGGCGCACGCCCAGGCTGCGCAAGGCCTCCAGCCTTTCGATGGAGCGTTGCGGGTCCTGCATCAGCACCGATTCAGTGATTTCCAGTTCGAGGTCTGCGCCCTGCAGGCCGGCGCGCTGCAGGGCAGCCTGCACGGTATCGCCGAGGTCGGACAACAGCAACTGCTGCGCCGACAGGTTGACTGCCACGCGGACCTCGGTGAAACCGTTTTCACGCCAGCTTGCCAATTGCCGGCAAGCGGCATCAATCACCCACGAGCCGATGACGGCAATCGCGCCGGTGGCTTCGGCCAGCGGAATGAATTTATCCGGCATCACCAGTCCCTGCGAAGGATGCTGCCAGCGGATCAGCGCTTCCATGCACACGATGCGCCCGGAGGCCGCGCACACCTGCGGCTGGTAGTGCAGCATGAACTGCTCTTTTTCCAATGCCTCCTTCAACTCGTTTTCCAGCCCGATGCGTTCGCTCAGCGACTGCTGCAGCGAGGGGTGGAACACGCGCAGGTTGCCCGGCCCGGCATCGCGAGCCTGGTGCAGCGCCAGCGCCGCCGATGCCAGCAAGTCTTCCGCCGACGAGGCATGGTCGGGATACACGGCCACCCCGGCGCTGAACGTCATGTTCAATACTGTTCCCGGAATGGCGAATGGCGGCTTGACCGCCGCCAGTATCGCTTCCATCTCGCCTTCGATGCCGTCCCAGGTCTTGTGGCCCGCCATGCCGATCACGAAACGCGCGCTGCCCAGGCGCGCCACCAGGCTGCCTTCGCCGCAATGCTGCCGCAGGCGCTGCGCCACCTCGACCAGCAGCTGGTTGCCGGCCTCGTAGCCGCGCGTGCCGTTAATGATTGCCAGCCGGTCCAGGTCAAGCAGCAGCACCCCCATCCTCGTCAGGTTCGATTCGCTCTGGATGAACATGGCATGCAGCTTTTCCAGCGCACCCACGCGGTTCGGCAAGCGCGTCAGCGCATCGTTGGTCAACGCGTGTTCGAAGCGCAGGCTGGCGCGCTTATGGCTCTCCACTTCGCGTTCCAGCGCAGCGCTGATGCGGACTTTTTCGTTCATGCGCTGGGTTGCTTCGCGCCGCACCAGCAGCAGGTAGGACGCAGCGAGGAACAGGAAGCCGAAGCCGCTCAGGTACGGCAGCTCCAGCCAGCCGGCATCGCTGGCGCCGCCAAGGGCGGTCGTGACGATAATCAGCGCCACCGAGATCCATACCAGGCGATTGGAGAAGCGCGCTCGCCGGCGCCGGACGCGAATGCAGAAGGTGGAGGCATAGGCCGCCGCGCCCAGCGACAGCAGGCGGTTGACGGCATAGGCCGGCGACGTCTCGCCGGCCAGCAGGAAGGCGCGCTCACCCCACCACAGGTCTACCGGCACTTCGGCCTTGAGTTCGGAAAAGCGGTAGCCCAAAGGCGCCGCGACGTTGTCCACTACCAGCAAGGCCGTCACACAGGCCACACCATACGCAATGCGGAACACCCACTTGCGCTCATCGAGCGAAGCAAGCAGGTACCAGATCTGCGGCACCAGCAGGAGCGAGAAGAAGTTAACCCATTTATGCGCCGCAATGGCTGCGGCGAGAGTGGGCGCCAGCTGCTGCCGGACGTTAAACAGCTGGAACAGTGCGAACGTCAGGCAAATGGCCGCGAAGGTCCAGCAAGCCCGCACATAAGAGCTGCTGCGCGCCAGCAAAGCCGCCTGGAATGCACACATTGCTAGCGCTCCCACGGAGACAAGGTAGAGCGAAGCAATGGGAGTATCCATACCGTCCTCAGTTTTCTTTCTGGCAATTCACGTTATTTTATTATAAACACTAAATTGCCGGGCGCACACTGAGTTGGTTTTATACAGGATCTGCTGCTGAGTTGTTTATGAAAAGTGTCGCGAACACGCACCAATCAGGCCGCGGCTGCCACCTGGTCCATCAGGAAGTTGGTGGCCGCGTGCGCCGGAAGCGGGCGCGCAAAATAATAGCCTTGCAGCAGGTTGCAGCCCAACTGCCGCAGTTGTTCCGCCTGCACCGCGTCCTCCACGCCTTCGGCCACGATTTCAAGGCCGAGGTTGCGTGCCAGGCCAACAGCGGTGGCGCAGATTTCCAGATCCTTCTCGCTGCTGCCGATATCGCGCACGAAACTGCGATCGAGCTTGAAGGAATGCACCGGCAACATTTTCAGGTAACCGAGCGAGGAATAACCGGTTCCGAAGTCGTCGATCGAAAGGCGTACCCCCAGGTCGCGCAACGATTCCAGTTTCTCGATGGAGCGCTGCGGGTCCTGCATCAGGACCGATTCCGTGATTTCGAGTTCAAGGTCGGCCCCCATCAGGCCGGCGCGCCGCAAAGCCGCCTGCACATTGTCGCCAAGGTCGCTTAGCAACAGCTGTTGCGCCGACAGGTTGACCGCCATCCGCACCTCGTGGAAGCCCAGCGCCCGCCAATCCTGCAACTGCTGGCAGGCGCTTTCGATCACCCACGCTCCGATCGCCGCAATCGTGCCCGTCGCCTCGGCCAGCGGAATGAATTTGTCCGGCATCACCAGGCCAAGTTCCGGATGCTGCCAGCGAATCAGGGCCTCCATGCCCAGCACTCGTTCGGTCACTGCGCAGACCTGCGGCTGGTAATGCAGGAACAGTTCGCCGTTTTCCAGTGCTTCCTTCAGTTCGTTCTCAAGGCCGATGCGTTCGCTCAGCGACTGCTGCAGCGAGGGATGGAACACCCGCAGGTTGCCCGGCCCCAGGTCACGCGCCTCGTGCAGCGCCAGGCCCGCCGACGCCAGCAGGTCTTCGGCCGAATTGGCGTGGTCCGGATAGATTGCCACGCCGGCGCTGAACGTCATATTCAATACGGTGTCCGCCACGGAGAATGGCGCCTTGATCGCGGCCAGCACGCCTTCCACTTCGCGCTCGATTCCCGCCAGCGTCTTATGGCCCGCAATGCCAACCGCGAAGCGCGCGCTGCCAAGCCTTGCCACCAGCCTGCGCTTGCCGCAATGCTCGCGCAGGCGTTGCGCGACCTCGATCAGCACCTGGTTGCCCGTCTCGTAGCCGCGCGTGCCGTTGATGATCGCCAGCCGGTCCAGGTCAAGGAGGAGCACCGCCGTCCTGGTCAGGCTCGACTCGCTCCAGGCGAACATGGTGCGCAGCTTTTCCAGCGCACCCTCGCGGTTTGGCAGCCGGGTCAGTTCGTCATTGGTCAGGGCGCGCTCGATGCGCCTGCTGGACATCTTGTGGTTTTCCAGCTCGCGCTCGAGTGCAGCGCTGATGCGAGCCTTCTCGGTCAGGCGCTGGGTCGCTTCGCGCCTGACCAGCAGCAG
Source organism: uncultured Duganella sp. (assembly GCA_946482635.1). The sequence continues at coordinate 13,476 of CAMLSG010000006.1, read as the reverse complement.
GTAGGATGCGGCGAGGAACAGGAAACCGAAGCCGCTCAGGTACGGCAGGCGCAGCATGCCCGTGTCGGTAGCGCCGCCCAGCGCGGTCGTCACCACCACCAGCGCGGCGGAACTCCACACCAGCCGGTTGGAGAAGCGCGCTTTCTGGCGTTGCACGCGGACGCAGTAAACGACGGCAAACGCCGCCGCGCCCAGCGACAGCAAGCGGCTGACCGCATAAGCGGCCGTCGTTTCGCCGTATAGCAGGAAAGCTTGCCCGCCCCACAGCAGCTCCGTGGGGGCATCGCTCTCCAACGTGGAAAAGCGATAGCCGAAACCCATCAGGAAATTGTCCACCGCCAGCACGGCCGATATGAAGGCAATGCCGTAGGTAAGGCGGAATGCGGTCCGGCTTGGGTCCAGCGAAGCAACCAGGTAACAGAATTGCGGCGCCAGCAGCAACGAAAAGAAGTTCACCCATTTGTGCGCCGCAACGGCTTCCGCCAGTCCGGGCGCCAGCTGTTGCTGCACGTTCGCATACTGGAAACAGGCAAAGGTCAGGCAGATGACCGCAAACGCCCGGCACGCGCGCCCATATGAGCTGTTGCGCGCGACCAGGGCGGACTGGAATGCGGACATTGCCAGCGCACCTGCGGAGATCAGGTAAAGCGAAGCAATGTGCGTATTCATATGACCTTGTCAGTTACTGTTTTCAAAGGCGATTTCCTCATCGCCAGGCTGCGCCTCGCAGCCTGCGCCCATCGGTTCCCAACCACGCCGGATCACGACGTGGTTCGAGTTATAGCAAAGCTCAATGCGGTGCGCCTGCGGCGCTTCGCGTTGAACAAAATGCTCAATCGACGAGGGCATGCTGACGCGCATCGTCTGCGCGCGCAGGTCTTCGTCAGGGTGGTCCTGCACATGTACCAGCGGTACGAAATGTGCGGCGATCACCAGCGTGCGGCCAACGTTCACCGGCTCCGCTTCGTATCCGCGTTCACGCAGCCAGTGCTGGGCATCTTCGCGCCGCGCGGCAGGTGCGCCCCACGCGCTCGCAATCAGTTCAACCAGCCACTGGTTGCAGTTCTGGTAGCGCGTGCTGTAGGCATATGCGTTGGCGCTGTATTCCCCGGCCAGCAGCGCCAGCGGAGTTTGCGCATCCAGCGCAGCCGCTTGCAGCGTGTTGGCTTGCACTTCCGGCAGCAGCACCAGGGAAAGGTGCCCTTGCGAAGGATCTTCCGCCCCGAGCACGAAACCGGCCATGCCCTGGTCGAAGATGCGCGGGCGCTTTTCATCGCAAGCGTAATAAAGCTGGCGCACCGACCATGGACTGTTCGGACTGGCTTTCAGTGCCAGACCGGCATGCGAATAGCGCAATCCAAGACGCGCCAGGTCCAGGCCCGCGCGCGACACCACGGCGGCTGTGGCGCCGGAACGTTCCAGCTCATCCTTCACCACGGCTGCAAAACGCAGCACGTGGTCCTGCGCCGCCGCCGTCATTTTCGCCGGACGGTCGCAGAACATCATGCCTCCCGCCTGCGCTGCGGCATTCCAGCCCAGCGCAAGGCAGGCGGCGATCAGATGGCGTGCGAGCGCAGTTCGCGTTGCCATGCGTCGTCGAGGGCCAGGAAGAAGGCCTGGCGCGTATCGGCGTAAGCGAACTCGTAGCCGTATGGACGCTCGCTGACCTGGACCAGTGCACCGGCCGGCAGTGCACGATCAGCCAGGGCGGCTTTCGGCAGGGTCAGGAAGAATTCGTTGCCCTGGCCTTGCAGCTTCAGGCGGGTGGCGCCTGGCTTGCCCGCTGCTTCGGCTACTTCGATGACACGGTACTGGCCCGCGGCCACTTTCTTGTCGTCGCCGCTGGAGCTCTTGCTCGAGCCGCCGATGGAGTCGGAAATGCTACCGGAGGAAGCGGAACCTGCGCTCGAGGCGGACGAAGCAAAACTGTCGGCTTGGGCAGGAATGGCGATAGCGGCGGCCAGCACGGTCAGGGCGGCGGCGCGGCGCAGGAAATGCATGGACATTGATCGATTCTCCGGTTGAAAAATTCGCTTGCATTATACGCGGCACCGCAGGCTGTACGGCACGACTTTGGCCCTGCTGCCATAATACTTGTTTGCTTTTTTGGCAATCCGCGGTGGAGGAATACTAGCAAGCCTTGACAGGCTCGAACTGAATGGTGGAAAAGTCGAACAGCAGCTTTTCCCCATGCATGCCGTCCGCCTTCATCCGGCCGGCATGCAGGCATCCGTTTGCGGCCCATACCACGCGCCCGCCGTCGACTTCGGCCCACTCCCAGGAGTCGCGTTCCAACAATGCACCTCGCTTGCCGGCCAGTTGGTGAGTATCGTAGTAACAACCTCGCCCCACCCCATGCTGGATCGTCGCATGCGCAATTTTGTGAAGCGTCCAGTGATCGTTGATGCGCTTCTCGAAAATGGCGCGAACCCCATCGGGCGCCGCGGCGTTGTACGCGGTCATGACCCAGCCATCGCGCTGCAAGCGCAGGTAGTAGACGCCGGGGCATTCGCCACCGTAATACGCAGCGCCGGGATAGTCCGGCGAGCACTCCATGCCAGCTTCATCGCGAAGCACCTTGTGACCGTAACCGTCATTGAGCCAATAGGTGTCGTTGCCGACAAACAGGCCACCACCATTCCAGCAATCGCCTTTGGCCAGCAAGGTAAGCGCCGTCAGGAATGGAGCGCGAGAGATCGCGGTCCAGGAGCCTTTGGCTTCCGACTGCCAGCGGCCATTCATCGCGAAGTAGATCAGGTGCTTGCCGTCCGGGGAAATATCGCTGCGGCGCTCGTAGATTCGCCCTTTCAGCCATTGCCCGACACGAAACTCGTCGGTGCTGCGGTTCCAGCCAACGAAGGCGGTGCAGCGCGAAGGGCCGCGGCGGATCACTACTGCCGTATCGGCGTCCCTCGCCATTAAAACGTGCAGCCTTGGAGGAGTCATTCGTCTCATACGCGTACTCTGCACTGCCCTTCACACTCTTTCAAGGCCCGCCCAGGTGGGGATTGCCGCTTGAAGAAAATCGATCAGGGCGCGTGTGCGTGCGGGCACAAAACGCCTGGAAGGATAAAGCAAATGAACTTCATGGGGCGCCGCCTCCCATTCGGGCAGGATGCGGACAAGCTGTCCGCTTTGCAGCAGTTCATCAACCAGCCAGAGCGGCGCCATGCCGAGCGCGAATCCCGACGCCAGGCATGCGCGCACCGCCAGCGAACTGTTGACGCGAAAACGCCCGCGCACCTCGATTTCCGCAGCCTGTCCTCCACGATGGAAAACAATCCGGTCACCGCCCTGCAGCCATGCGTAGCGCACGAAATTATGCCCGGCCAGTTCCTGCAGCGTTGACGGCGTACCGAAGCGTTCCAGGTACTGCGGGGATGCGAGCAGCACGCGCCGTGAGCTGGCGACTTTTCGTGCGATCAGGTTGCCGGGCAGGTTGCCGCCAAGGCGCACCGCAAGGTCGACGCCCTCTTCAACCAGGTCGATCATGCGGTCGTTCAGGATCAACTCGATCTGGATATCCGGATGCGACTCCAGGAATTGCTGGACCGCCGCGCTCAGATGCGCTTCCCCAATGCCGACTGGTGCGCTTACCCGCAGCAAGCCTGACGGCCGCTCCTGCGCGCCATGCACGTCCGCCAGTGCCTCTTCATACGCGTCCAGTACGCGTTTGCTCCGTTCATAGAAACGTTTTCCGGCATCCGTGACCGTCAGGCTGGTCGTGCTGCGCTCCAGCAGGCGCGCACCGACAGCGCGCTCAAGGTTCGACATTGTCTTGCTGACCGTTGGCTGGGTGATTCCGGCCTCGCGGGCTGCCGCAGACAGGCTGCCAGTTTCCACGACGCGTACAAAAAACTGCATCCCCTTCAGTTGGTCCATTGCTCACCTCATTCCACTTTGGAATGACCTTTATTCAAATTGCCCACATACCCAAGATATTTTGAAGAGCATACACTGCGCCGCAACTCAACTACAACCGGAGGAAAATATGCTCGCCAATCAACATGTCGTGATCTTTGGCGGCAGCAGCGGGATCGGTCTCGCCGCCGCCAGCCAGGCCAAGAGCCTGGGCGCCAGGCTTACCCTGGTCGGCCGAAGCCATGAAAAACTGAACCGGGCTGCAGGCTTGCTGGGAGGCGCACGGGTCGTTGCTGCAGACATTACGGACCGGGCAGCCGTCGAGCAGGTATTTGCCGGCATGGAGCGCGTGGATCACCTGGTGGTCACTTCCGGCACCTTCAATGCCGGCAGGATTGCCGACACCGATCCGGATGCCTTGCTGCGCGCGCTGGACGAGCGGATCGCCGGTCCGTTGTATGCGATCAGGGCAGCCTTGCCTTTGTTTGCGGAAGGAGGCTCCATCACCTTGATGGGCGGGCAATTGTCGGATCGCCCAGGCGGCGACGGCGTTGCCGTGATTTCGGCCGCCGTTCGCGGCGTCGAGGCGCTCGCCGGCGCACTCGCACAGGAGCTGAAACCGATTCGCGTCAACGTAGTCGCGCCGGGCTTCACCGATACGCCGCTATTCGACGTCCTGGGCGAAAACTGCAAAGCATTCCTTCAGCAGGTCGCGGAACGCCTTCCCGTCGGACGTGTGGGACGGGCGGAAGAAATCGGCGCCGCCATCCTTTTCTTGATGACCAACGCTTACGTCAATGGGGAGGTATTGCACGTTGACGGTGGTGGGCGCCTGGTATAGCGCCACCATGCCAGCATTCAGCCTGCGCGCGGATACGTGAAGGCGACGAAATGCGCCAGGTTGAACAGGAAGTGGGCAGCAATCGGAATTTCAATGCGCCGCGTCCTCGAGTACAGCAAGGCGTATCCCAGGCCGGCCAGGCTGGCGAGCATGCCAAACTGCCAGCCGCCGCCGAGGTGCGCAGCGCCAAACAACAGGGCGGATACCGCGACCGCCAAGGCATCGCCGAAACGTGCGAGCTGTTCCTGGATCACGCCACGGAAGAAGGCTTCCTCCGCTACGCAGACAAACAGCAGATTGACGACGGCGAACAGCGGCAGGAACGGCGAGAGCTTGAAATCCGGGTGCACGAAGCCAATTGCCCAGCCTGCGCCCAGCACTCCGAATAGCAGGCCCGCAAACACAAGCGCTTGCGGTTTCGATGCGACGACAAAATCCCTCCAGGACTTGGCGCGTCGGCAGAAGAAGGCCAGCAGCACCAGCCCAACCACGCCCTTGTCGAAATTCGCATACAAGGTGTAGGGCGCCGACTGGGGTGTTAGCCGGATATCTTTCAGCAACAAGGGATTGTCGTATCCAGGAACGGCGTGCATTGCCAGTGCAAGTGCCAGCACCAGCGCCAATATCGTAAACAACGCCCGAACAGCGGTCTTGCCATGACGGGTGGCCAGCCAAGCGAAAGCCAGTAAGGCGGCAATGCTGACTGGCGCGGCGGGACGCAGCACCCCTGCCGCCAAGCCGGCGCCCGTCGCCAGCCCGAGCAAGACCAGCCAGAGGTGGCGCAGGACAGCCGGCCGCTCACTATGCGTGGCCACCAGAGAGGTGCTGGCAATCGATAGGCCCAGCAAGCCGAAGGGCAGCCAGGCAGGCGCGAACATCAGCTGCATTTGCCGATCAGGCGAACTTCGAGAAGTCCGGTTTGCGTTTCTCGAAGAAGGCGGTGAAGGCTTCCTTGGCTTCTGCGCCGGTCAACATGGACCCGAACTGCGCGCTTTCCACGTCGATGTGGGCTTTCAGCGCTTCGCGGCCGGCCTTCATCAGGCGCTTGGTCTGGCGGATCGATTCGGCAGGCAGCGCGACCAGCTTGGCGGCCTGCGCCTGCGCGTGGGCCAGCACCTGGTCGGCCGGCAGCAGCTTGGAGATCAGGCCCATGTCGTAGGCTTCCTGTGCGCTGAACGGTTCGCCCAGCATCAGCTTTTCAGCCGCGCGGGCGTGGCCGCCGTTGGCCGGCAGCAGCATGCTGGAACCGAATTCCGGACACAGGCCCAGTGCTGCGAAAGGCACGGAGAATTTCGCGTTGTCGGCGGCGTACACCAGGTCACAGTGCATCAGCATGGTAGTGCCGATGCCGATGGCGGCGCCGTTCACGGCAGCCACGACCGGCTTGGTGCTGTTGAACAGCGCTTTCATGAACTGGATCACGGGACGGTCAGTGAATGCCACGCCGTCGTTGGCGGTGGTGGTCATTGCGAAGTCGACCAGGTCGTTGCCGGCAGTGAAAATCTCTGGCTTGCCGGTGATCAGGATGGCGCGTACTTCGGCGTCGCCCTCGGCGGCGTTGATGGTGTCGGCCATGGTCTGGTACATGGCGGAGGTGATCGCGTTCTTGCGGTCCACGCGGTCGAATTCGATGGTGAGGATGCCGTTGGCTTTGCTGGTCAGGATGGCCATTGTTGTTTGTCTCCTTTTAAACCGGTAAACCTGTGTCTGACCCGCAGGGTCAGACACTGTCTGCTCACCGGACTGGGGATGTGAAAAAGGGCGCCTGGTTTCCCGAAGCGCCCTGTTGCTTATCGCTTGCTTGCGCGGATTATACGCGCTCGATGATGCCTGCCGCGCCCATGCCGGCGCCGACGCACATGGTGACCATGCCGTACTTCAGCTGGTTGCGGCGCAGTGCGTGCACCACGGTCGCAGCGCGGATCGCGCCGGTTGCGCCCAGCGGGTGGCCCAGGGCGATTGCGCCGCCCATCGGGTTCACTTTGCTGGTGTCCAGGTTCAGGTCGCGGATCACGGCCAGGGCCTGGGCAGCGAACGCTTCGTTCAGCTCGATCCAGTCCAGTTGGTCCTGGGTGATGCCGGCGGCAGCGCAAGCGGCCGGGATGGCGACCTTAGGACCGATGCCCATGATTTCCGGTGGCACGCCGCGTACGGCGAACGACGAGAACTTGGCCAGCGGGGTCAGGTTGTGTTCTTTCAGGATCTTTTCGGACACCACGATCAGCGCGCCGGCGCCGTCGGACATCTGCGAGGAAGTCGCAGCGGTCACGGTGCCCTTGGCGGCGAACACTGGCTTCAGCTTGGCCATGCCTTCCAGGGAAGCGTCGGCGCGGGCGCCTTCGTCGGTATCCACGGTACGCTTGCCAACCTTGATCTCGCCGGTGCGCAGGTCAGGGGTGCGGGTGATGATTTCGACCGGGGTGGTCTCGTCCTTGAAGAAGCCGGCTTGCTGGGCGGCGATCGCCTTGCGGTGCGATTCCAGGCCGAAGGCGTCCTGGTCTTCGCGGGAGATCTTCCACTGCTGCGCCACTTTCTCGGCGGTCAGGCCCATGCCGTAGGCCAGGCCCACGTTCTCGTCCTTGAAGGTGTCCATGTTGATCGATGGGTGGTGGCCCATCATCGGCACCATGGACATCGATTCCACGCCGCCGGCGATCATCACGTCGGCTTCGCCAACGCGGATGCGGTCGGCAGCCATGGCCAGGGCGGTGATGCCCGATGCGCAGTAACGGTTGATGGTCACGCCGCCCACGGTGTTCGGCAGGCCTGCCAGCACCACGGAGTTACGGGCGATGTTGAAACCCTGTTCCGCTTCCGGGAAGGAGCAGCCGACGATCGCGTCAACGATCAGTGCAGGATCCAGGTTAGGCACGGCAGCCATGGCGCCCTTGATGGCGGCGACCAGCAGGTCGTCCGGGCGGGTCTTGCTGAACATGCCGCGCGGTGCTTTACCGATCGGGGTGCGGGTCGCGGCGACGATGTATGCGTCTTGCAGTTGTTTGCTCATTTTAAGCTTTCCAGTATCTGTGTTCGTTAGCGTTTGGCGGAGAGGTACCAGTCCACCTGTACTTGTGCTGCCAGCGTGCCGTGTTCGTCGAAGATGTCGACGTTGACCGGGAACGCTACTTTTCCTTCATCCTTGAGCTGGGCGCGGATCGCGGCCAGGTCGCCCGGCACCTTGCCGGAGGCGCGCGTCGCGCCCTTGGCAACTTTCTGGTACTGGATGCGCGACTCCTTGGCGACCGGGCGCATGTCCATGATCAGGTCGGCGAAGCCGCCTGCCATGGCTGCGCCGGACGCCGTTTCGGCCAGCGTAAACAACGCGCCCGCATGCGGCGTGCCGAGGTGGTTGTGCAGCTTGCCGTCGTCCGGCATCGACACTTCGGCCGTTCCCGGGCCGATGCTGTCGATGCGGATGCCGAGCAGGCGCACGAACGGCAGCGATTCCGTCATGTGCTTCTTGATTTGCTCATAGACCATGCTTGGTTTCACTCGCAACAGGATTTTGAAGGCCAGCGACAGGATGGACATTTGCTCTTAGTTGCGTACCGGCTTACCGGTCTGCAGCATGCCCATGATGCGCTCTTGCGACTTAGGATGGTTCAGCAATTCCAGGAAGGCCTTGCGTTCCATATCCAGCAGCCACTGCTCGCTCACTACGCTGCCCTGGTCGATGTCGCCACCGGACACGATCTCGGCGATCATGTCGCCCAGCTTGTAGTCGTGGGCGGAGATGAAGCCGCCGTCGCGCATGTTGACCAGCTGACCGCGGATGGTGCCCCAGCCGTAACGGCCGGTCACTGGCACTGGGCGCTGGATCGGAGCGCGGTAGCCTGCGTCAGCCATCGCACGGGCAGTGGTCTTGGCCACATGCAGCAGCTCGTAGGCGTTGAACACGATGATGTCATCTTCCTTCAGGTAGCCCATGGCCTTCGCTTCCAACGCGGACTTCGAAACATTCGCGGTTGCAGCGTTGGTGAAGCCGGTCTTCAGGAATTGCAGGATGTCGTTGCCTTTGGCTTCGCGGGCAGCGCGTACTGCCGCTTCCTTCAGGCCGCCGCCGCCAGGGATCAGGCCCACGCCCACTTCCACCAGGCCGATGTACGATTCCAGTGCAGCGACGCGCTTGGATGCGTGCAGCATCATTTCGCAGCCGCCGCCCAGGGCGATACCGGCAACAGCCGCCACCACTGGCACGTTGGAATACTTCATCGACATGAAGGTGTCTTGCAGTTCCTTGATGATCGGGTCGACTGCTTTCGCGCCGCCGGCCATGAAGGCTGGCAGGGCTTCCTGCAGGTCGGCGCCGGCCGAGAAGGCGCCGCCTTCAGCTGCGTCGGTGTTCCAGATCACCAGGCCCTTGAAGTTCTTCTCGGCTTCGGCCAGGCCGCGCTGAATGCCGCCGATCACGCCTTTGCCGATCACGTGCATCTTGGTCTTCAGCGAAAGGATCAGGACGTCGTCGCCGGTGTGCCACAGGCGCACGGATTCGTCTTCGTGCACGGTCACGCCGGCAGTCTTGGGATCTGCACCGCCGCCGCCAACTACCGGAGCGCGGAATTCCTGGCGCTTGTACACAGCCAGTTCGGAACGCGGGGTGTAGGACTTGGTCGCTGGCGAGAACGAGCCTTCAGCGGTATGCACGCCCTGCTCGCCCACTTTGCCTTCGAAGACCCATGCTGGCAGCGGTGCATTGCACAGCGCCTTGCCGGCTTCGATGTCTTCCTTGACCCACTGTGCAACCTGGCCCCAGCCGGCTGCTTGCCAGGTTTCGAACGGACCGACGTTCCAGCCGAAGCCCCAGCGCATGGCGAAGTCGATGTCGCGTGCGTTGTCGGCGATCGATTCCAGGTGGATCGCGATGTAGTGGAAAGCGTCGCGGAAGATCGCCCACAGGAACTGGCCTTGCGGGTTGGTCGATTCGCGCAGCGCCTTCATCTTCTTGACCGGATCCTTTTCTTTCAGGATGCGGGCGATGATGTCGTCTGCCTTCTTGCCGCCGGCGACGTATTCACCGGTCGCTGCGTCCAGGCGCATGATGTCCTTGCCGACCTTCTTGTAGAAGCCGGCGCCGGACTTCTGGCCCAGGGCGCCCTTGGCGACCAGGCCGGACAGCACGGCAGGAGTCTTGTACAGCGCTGCGAACGGATCGTTCGGCAGGTTGTCTTCCATGGTCTTGATCACGTGGCCCATGGTGTCCAGGCCGACCACGTCGGCGGTACGGAAGGTACCGGACTTGGCGCGGCCCAGCTTGGCACCGGTCAGGTCGTCGACCACGTCGACGGACAGGCCGAACTTCTCGGCTTCGTGAATGATGGCCAGGATGCCGAACACGCCAACGCGGTTAGCGATGAAGTTCGGGGTGTCCTTGGCGCGGACCACGCCCTTGCCCAGCACGGAAGTCATGAAGGTTTCCAGCTGGTCCAGGATTTCCGGCTTGGTGTCGGTGGTCGGGATCAGTTCCACCAGGTGCATGTAGCGCGGTGGGTTGAAGAAGTGCACGCCGCAGAAGCGCGCCTTCAGGTCGGCGTCGAAGCCTTCGGCCAGCTTGTTGATCGACAGGCCGGAGGTGTTGGAGGCGAAGATCGCGTTTTGCGAAATGTGCGGAGCGACCTTCTTGTACAGGTCATGCTTCCAGTCCATGCGCTCGGCGATCGCTTCGATGATCAGGTCGCAGCCGGCCAGCAGGTCCAGGTTGTCTTCGTAGTTGGCGATCTGCACCAGTTCCGCGTCGGCCTTGTCGCCGAAGGGAGCCGGGGACAGTTTTTTCAGGCCTTCGATGGCCTTGATGCCGATACCGTTCTTGTTGCCTTCTTTGGCAGGCAAGTCAAACAGGACGACTGGTACTTTAGCGTTGACGCAGTGGGCAGCGATCTGCGCGCCCATCACGCCGGCGCCCAGCACCGCTACTTTTTTCACGTTGAAGTTGCTCATATTTATCCTTTAGTAGGTATATCTGTTACTTTGCTCGGGTGCTGGCTTTCTTCGCTAAAACCGGCAAACCAGTGTCAGACCCAATGGGTCCGACACTGCCCTACCGGTTTGGCGCGCGAACCGCCAGCGCCATCAACTTCAGAACAGGTCAGCGTCCAGGGCCATCAGGTTGGCGGCGCCGGAACGAGCCTGGCGGATCAGGGTTGCGGTTTCTGGGTAGAGGCGGCCGAAGTAGAAGCGGATGGTTGCCAGCTTCGAGGTGTAGAACTTGTCGCCCGACGCTTCTTTTTCCAGGGCGATCTTCGCCATTTGTGCGAAGAAGTAGGAGTACACCAGGTGACCGGCCACGCGCAGGTAAGGCACGGCGGCAGCGCCCACTTCGTCCTGGTTCTGGAAGGCTTTCATGCCGATTTCCATGGTCAGCTTGGTCAGCTTCTCGCCCAGGTCGCCCAGCGGGGTGATGAACTCGGACATCGCTTCGTCGGTGCCGTTTTCTTCCACGAAGGCGCGCACTTTCTCGCCGAACTTGCGCAGCTTGGCGCCGTTGTCCATCAGGATCTTACGACCCAGCAGGTCCAGCGACTGCACGGTGTTGGTGCCTTCGTAAATCAGGTTGATACGCGCGTCGCGCACGTACTGCTCCATGCCCCACTCGGAGATGTAGCCGTGGCCGCCGTACACCTGCATTGCGTCGGAGGTCGCGATCCATGCGTTGTCGGTGATGAAGGCCTTGATGATCGGGGTCAGCAGGGCAACTTCGTCGCCGGCTTCCTTGCGCACTTCTTCGTCAGGGTGGTGCAGTTCGCGGTCGATCTGCAGCGCCACGTAGGAAGCGAAAGCACGCGCGCCTTCAGCGTAGGCTTTGCCGGTCAGCAGCATGCGGCGCACGTCAGGGTGCACGATGATCGGGTCGGCAGGACCTTCAGGATTCTTCACGCCGGACAGCGAGCGCATTTGCAGGCGGTCTTTTGCGTACACCAGCGCATTCTGGTAAGCCACTTCGGTCAGGCCCAGGGATTGCACGCCAACGCCCAGGCGGGCGGCGTTCATGAACACGAACATCGCGTTCAGGCCCTTGTTCGGCTGGCCGATGATCCAGCCCTTGGCGCCGTCCAGGTTCATCTGGCAGGTCGAGTTGCCGTGGATGCCCATCTTCTCTTCGATCGCGCCGCAGAAGATCGGGTTGCGCTCGCCGATCGAACCGTCGGCGTTAGGGATGAACTTCGGCACCAGGAACAGGGAGATGCCTTTCGAACCTTCTGGTGCGTCCGGCACGCGCGCCAGCACCAGGTGCAGGATGTTTTCGGACATATCGTGTTCGCCGGCCGAGATGAAGATCTTGGCGCCGGTGATGTTCCAGGAACCGTCGGCGTTAGGGATGGCTTTCGAGCGCAGCATGCCCAGGTCGGTGCCGCAATGCGGCTCGGTCAGGCACATGGTGCCGGTCCACTCGCCGGAAACCAGCTTAGGCAGGTAGGTGGACTTTTGCTCCGGGGTGCCGTGCGCCAGCAGGCACTCGTAGGCGCCGTGCGACAGGCCTGGGTACATGGTCCATGCCTGGTTGGCGGAGTTCAGCATCTCGTAGAACGAGTTGTTCAGGACGATAGGCAGGCCCTGGCCGCCGTACTCTGGATCGCAAGCCAGCGCAGCCCAGCCGCCTTCAACGTACTGTGCGTAGGCTTCCTTGAAGCCTTTTGGAGTGGTCACGGTCTTGGCAGCTGCATCGTGGTGGCAGCCTTCGCGGTCGCCCGAGTGGTTCAGCGGGAACAGCACCTCAGAGGTGAACTTGGCGCCTTCTTCCAGCACCTGGTTGATGATGTCCGCGTCGGTTTCGGCGTGAGGAGGCAGCTCTTTCAGCTTCTCTTCCACCTTCAGCAGCTCGTGCAGGACGAACTGCATATCACGGATTGGCGCGACGTATTGACCCATTTTTTTCTCCAGATAGCTAAAAGTTTATGTTTGCTCGGCTGCGGCGTGCAGCCTTAGGATGGTTGATAGTTTTCGATCAGTCGGTTGAAGCCCGTGCCTGCCCGGTCCACGCTGCCAGGAGTGCGCATGAAACGCGCCTCGTGGTGCAGGGCCAATATCAGGCCGTACATCTCGTACACAAGCTGGGAAGCATCGGTATCGGCCCGCAGGTCGCCGTTGTCGATGGCCTGGCGCACGCAACGCAGCAAGGCTGCCTGCCACGCGCCGACCATGGCCAGCAGCTCTTCGCGGATCGGGCCAGGGCGGTCGTCATACTCGACGGCGCCGCTGATATAGATGCAGCCCGAGGCGATTTCCACGCTCACACGTTTGATCCAGTTGGCAAACATGGCGCGCAGGCGAGGCAGGCCACGGGCCTCCTTCATCGCCGGGTAAAACACTTCCTGCTCGAAGCGATGGTGATACAGCTTCAGGACTTCAATCTGCAAATCTTCTCGCGAACCAAAGTGCGCGAACACACCGGACTTGCTCATGTTCATCTTGTCGGCGAGCAAACCAATCGTGAGGCCTTCGAGGCCGTCACGGCTTGCCAGGTCGAGGGCCACATCCAGGATGGCCGCACGGGTCATTTCGCCTTTGCGCATGAATTTCGTTGGTGTATTTACAAGAATGCCACTCACTTTTGGACCCATCCAGATAGAAGGAAAAACCTTATTCTCGCTCTAACAGATCGGCCACTGGTGAAAAGTTTTGCGAACGTTCGTACTATTATCCACCATGTGGCGAAAGTCAAACGACACGACTAGAAGCGCACCTCTATTGTTGCGTTGCAACAAAATTAAAAAGGGGACGTACCCCTTTTTAATTCGCCGGAGACGAAAAAAGCCGTGGAAAAAAGGGTTACGTCCCCT